>DSEZ01000033.1 GCA_011055275.1 Thermoprotei archaeon
AAAGAGAAAATCACTCACAATAAGGTATGATGATAACAGGACGTTCAAGTTCTATCCTGACTCACGTATTATATCCCTCACCACAGTACAGGGCAGATTGGTATATCCCGTGGCGCATGCTCCTTTAATCGAGAAATACAGGGGCGAATGCGCAAATGCCCAAGCTTTGCCTCCGAAAAGCGCGGGAAGCGGTAGCGATAGAGCTGCTCTAGGTACTGGACAAGCGCTGACCTTTTACCTCGCGATAAGGTTAAATAGCCTGCTGGCTTTTTACTCGAAGTGTCATCAACCGCGGTTTGGAATGGCATACACTTCGACATGAACACGGTAATACCGTGGTGGGTCATAGGCGTATACGTTTTGATCATCGTTTTTCTTCTTCTCTATGGCTGGCGCAAACACCTTTTGTCCTCTTATAGGACGGTTGATTACGTTTACATGGGCTTACTAGCAGCGCTGCTTGTGATTTGGAACTTCTTCATATCCCCCTTGATACCTAAGGTATCGGCGGTCACTTCGTGGTTTTACTACCCCTTAATAGGTGAGGTAATAATACTGTTGCTGGCGGCTTCCCTGATAGGAAAACCAGGAACCGTTATGGTTACCATGTTCATATATACACTTCTTTCTGATATATTCCACTATGGGTTTGGTGGTGAGCCGTTCTGGTTCATATACGAGATAATCGCTTACGCCGCAATGTTTGACCTATATCTCCTTCTGAGGGGAAAGTACTTCGGAACGAACAACCAAGCCCTCGGCAAAAAAGAGGTTAAAACCGAGCAAGGAGAGGTTAGAACCGAAGAGAGAGTGATAACGATACCGGGCCTTTTTGTGGTGGATTCCGTCATAGGAGGTATCATAGTCGCCATAGCTTACCCGCTTTTCTATCATGGCTTCTTTGCGACGTTTGTCGAGGGATACAGCTACACAACGAACTACGTGCTGACCGATACCCTGGTGAGCCTAGCTGGCGGCGTTATAATGGGGCTGATCGCAGCGCCCTTCGTAGTGTACATAAGAAAGGTAATAACCGGAGTATACTGATTTTTTTAACTTGGTTGCCAGTTCTGAGGCAGGATACCCTCTCTCTTGTAGTATTTCATCAAGCGTCTTATCTTAGAATCTGTCCTAACCAATCCCTTCTTGGAGTCGTTGTCCTTAGGATGTTGTTCAAGGTGGTTTTGAATCCTTTGCTTCTTGCTAATAAGGTTTGCGAGGTCTTCTGGCACGGCCTCTTTTTCCCCCTCTTCTTTAAGGGCTCCTGTTAGTGATTTCCCGAGTATCCTCTTCACGGAGGGAATTCCCTCTTCGTCGCGCAACTTCTGCCCAATGAGCGCCTTGCTTAATCCCTGCTTACGCATAGAAACGATCTTTTCCTTGAGCTCTTCCGGTGTCACCGGGTTTCCTTCCACTAGCTGGAGCTGTCCCAGTGGCCTCTTAGATTGGGATTTTCCTTTTCTATGGTTCTTTTTCAATGTGCATGTTTCTAAGCAGTTCTCTTTTAACCCTTTCGTTCTCCTGATTATGCTGCCCTTTGAAAGGCCAATCTTTTAAATCAAAACCAGTTGTTAGCGGATTGCAGGAGCTACTCGATGCCGTTGACGAAGCCAAGAGCGTTAAGGTAATATCGGGGCGCTCACTGGATGCGGTCATCGCCTCAGCTATCGTATTTGACTACTTGGCTTCTAGCGGGCTTATCGCTTCTATGCAGGTAATGGATGGCATGCCCGGCGCGGACAACGAAGCGGACCTCATGGTTTACGTGGGCACGGGATATCCTTCGGTAGGGATCAAGGGAAAAGCGATTTTCATAGACTATGCGCTTAAGGGATCGCTTCCAGATGCATATATTCAAGTTGATGGTAGCATTTCTCGCGCGATTTTCCAAGGTATTGGCTACGGGATAAGAGAGGTTGCCGAGGTAGGCGAGCTTGATCCATTTTTAACAATACCTCGTGTTGCTCTACCCGACGAGCTGTTCGCCGTCGATGCTTACACGCTCTCTTGTCCTCCCTTACCTGGTGTAATCAACGCAAAGGAACAGCTCATAGATAAGTCATCAAACAGGGAACTGTTGATGCAAGCCATTGAGGAGCTGGTTCACGAGATGGGCTTTTCGTTGGAGTTTTCTTCGGGTGCCGGCAGAAAGGTGTTTTCTGAGGCTAACGTGGTAACGCGGGAGCTGTTCAAGAAACAGGGTGAATCGGCCGCGGTGGCATTTCTGGTCGAAAGGGGCGTTCAGCTGAAATATGAGCCGGATAACTTACTGCTTGAGACTCTAAAGCAGTTCTTCAATCGCTCGGATAACTGGCTGACAGTGAACGCGAACATAGGAAACCTTTTGCTTTTGCCCTCAGGGTTACCGCTTACTTATGCGATACCTCCGGCGATTCCCGTAATAGCGTCCTTTGGAGGGTTAAAACTGCCGGTCTTTATCATCGAGCCCATTTCGGATGATAAGTCGGTGGTTTGGGGAGTGGGGAAGGATTTTGAGCTTGATTTTATGCTCTCGCTGATCAATAAGTACAATGGAGTCGGGCTGGTTTCAGGAAGGAAGTTTTGGGCGGAATTTCCTCATGGATCCATAGAGATTGCGAACCTTTTAGAAGGGCAATGAGTAGCCCTTTCTCCATACCTAAGGATCGCTTGCGGGCCTACGTGAGCTATGCAACAGAGGTCAGATTCCACAATCAAATCTTCGCTGGAGAAAAGCGGTGACTAAAAAATAGAGGTATCTCCCCCGGCATAAAACGGATTTGCTAACGTTTTTAAGGGATGCTCTAAACAAAGGTAGACATGAATCATGCCATAGAGGTAAGAGACCTCTCAGTTTGGTATAACATCTCTGGAGAACCTGCCCTTAAGAACGTCAGCCTTACAATCGATGAGGGGGAATTTGTTCTTCTGGTTGGGCGTACGGGTTCGGGCAAGTCGACACTGTTAAATTCTATAAATGGGGTAATCCCAAACATAATCAATGCCAAGCTTTCGGGTGCCGTCAAGATTTATGGGCGCGATACAAGATCGATGCAGCTCAAGGACTTGAGTACGCTTATAGGAACGGTCTATCAAACGCCCGAAGATCAGATATTTTCCTTGGTTGTGGAAGACGATGTGGCATTTGGTCCCGAAAACTTGGCCTTACCCCCCGATGAGATCAGAAAAAGGGTTGAGGATTCTCTTAAACTTGTGGGACTGGCTGACAGGAAAAAATTTCCGACCTTTCTCCTTTCTGGCGGACAGAAGCAGAGGCTTGTAATTGCTGATGCTTTGGCCATGAGGCCGAAAATACTCATACTTGATGAACCAACAAGTATGCTTGACTCACTTGGAACGGCAGAGGTATTCTCTACGCTGAAGAAGCTAAGGGACGAGTACGGTATGACTATACTCATGTCGGAGCATAAGGTTGAGAGGGTCCTAGGCTTAGTTGATAGGTTGATACTCATTTATGATAAGACCGTGGAGATAGACAGGCCTATTCGCGAAGCGCTAATGGAGGACTTGAGAAAATATGGTATTGAGGAGCCCCAGGTATCTTACCTCTACAAGCAGATAGGCGGTACCAACAAGGCCCCATTGACCATCGAGGAGTTCATAGAGTACGAAAAAGAGTTCTCGGCCTTTTCGAGAGGAAAGTCGGCCGCGATAACGGAACTCCAGCCAAGCATCGAAGACCCTGTGATAGAGCTCGACGACGTTTGGTTTGCGTACGAGCGGTCAAAGGAATGGGTGCTTAAGGGAATGAACTTTACGGTCAGAAAGGGAGAGTTTGTGTCACTGGTTGGACCTAATGGGTCTGGTAAGACAACGGTCCTAAGGCTCATTGCCGGGCTTCAGAGGCCTTCTAGAGGAGAGGTAAGAGTGCTTGGAAGGCCCACGACAAAGATGAGTAGAAAGGAATTATCTTCGGCCGTGGGATATGTCTTTCAGGACCCTGATCAGATGCTTTTCAACACCACGGTTCTCAGCGAGGTTGAGTTCACTCCAAAGCTGATGGGCCTTGACTCGCAGGTAGTTAGGAAGAAGGCACTGGGCATACTGGAAGAATTTGGCTTAATAAACTACAAAGATGAAAACCCCCACAGGTTAAGCGTGGGTCAGCGGAGGCTTCTGTCTTTGGCTTCGGTTTTAATAAATGAGCCAAAGGTCCTTTTACTTGACGAACCTACTAGGGCCCTCGACTGGGAAACTGGGGAGAATGTGCTGAATTTCATAAAGCACTTGGTTAGGGAAAGGGGAATAGGCGTGGTAGCTGTATCGCATAACATGAAGCAGGCGGCTGATCACAGCGACAGGGTCGTGGCGCTTTACTCGGGTATCGTGGCGGCGGAGGGAACGGCAAGGGACGTTTTTGAGCGCTCGGTGGATAATCCCTCTTGGTCGATCGTTCCACCTCAGGTGTTTCAGCTATCCATGGCTCTTTCCATGAAACCTCCAGCTGTCAAAATGGATGAAATCATGCCCATAATAAATGAATATAAGATGCAGGTCAGCGCCAAGAGCGCCACCTCGGGGTTGAGGGAACGTTGAAAAACTCTGGGCTCGCGGAAATGGATATTAGCGTGAGTCAGCATATGGAGGAGTGCGAGTCGAAAACCTATAGTGCTAGCCTAATTTGCGCTTGCTGGTGGAGGCCGGGTTGACTTGAACGTTATTCTTCTTTGGATAACATCCATACTGATAATAACAATGGGTCCTGTGCTTACGGTCTACCTTATATGGAAGATAATCGGCTTTAGGGGATATATGTCACTTTTTCAGTTCATCGAGGGAAAATCCTTTCTTTATCGCGTTGACCCTAGAGTAAAGATCCTAATGGCGATAGTGATAACTACTGTCGCCGCCTTTACCATATGGTGGATATCTGCCATTTTCCTTGCCGTCATGCTCGTGCTTTACATCTTTACGGTTAATCCTGCATCAAAATACCGCATAGTGCTGCCGTTAACCTTGGCTACTTTCTTGGGAACGGCTTGGACTGAGGCGCTCTTTACAAACCCGTCATTGCTTACTGAGCTTTTTGGACTGGACGTGTTCATATTGCCGTTTCCTCCGCAATTTCAGGTCATAGGGGCTTATGGGCTTTCAGAGCAGGGCTTCTTCTACGGGCTTCAGATTGCTTTCAGGGCTTCGGCAGCTGTAGCCAGCGGATTTCTGCTTGTTTTTACGAGTTCACCAGCGGATATCTTGCGTTCGCTTGAAAAGTCAAAAGTACCGGTAGAGCTTGGCTTCGCACTTGTCGTTGCCGTAATTGCCATTCCCAAGATATTGGAAAGCGCTATGACCATAATGGATGCGATGAGAGTGAGGGGGTTTGATTTTGGACCTGCTCAAAGCCGTAATGCAAAGGCAGTGTTCAGCAAGTTCTTCCAGCAAATAAGGGCCGTTCTCATGGCGACAGCTTCCATAATAATATGGACATTGAAAAGCGCTGAAAACATAGCCATATCAGCGGATCTCAGGGGATTTCGCGCGAACAAAGTCAGGACCTACTATCATGAAGTGGCTTTCCACAGAATAGATTGGATAGCCATGGCGATCCTGATAGCCGTGTTTGCGGTAGGTGTCTACTTGTCAGGGATAGGATATGGTCCTCTTGCTTACAATCCGTGACGTGTTTATAGTTCTGTAATTGATTTTTCTTTGAATTTAATGGGTGAAGCATGTCAAATACTACCCGGCTTACGATTCAGTTTCGAGTGCAGTTGGACTTGCGGTAACGTGCTAACAGATAGTACCGTTAAACGCCCCCAAATAAACTATAACTTGTCTAGCGTTGGTAGCGCGTATGGGAGTCAGGTTTGTGCGTGCTTTTTATCGTTAACCATTTAGCCATAAATGACGGCGCTTCACATCGCTTGGCAACTGCAGGGGACGTTCGCCTTGCCGCCCGCACGCGCGAGCGCCTTCATGGTGAGAGGGCGCACCGACAACGGGCCTCTCTACGGTTAAGCGTATTGCTTTCTTAATTAAGGGCCATTATTTCCTTAAGCGACTTAAACCTGTAAACCCGTTCAAGTTAAAATCAGATGTTCTTTTTCGAAGATACGTAATCCTTCTTTTTCCAAGCCTCTCTCTTTCTGAATCCGTCTTTTTTGGCCTTGTTTTCCAAGCCCCGGCTCTTTCTGCCAGATGGCGTCAGTCCTCTGAACACCCTGCCCTTTTGGGAAGGATTTGCAATCCAGTTGAGTTCTTTATCAGACAATATGGCGGGGTTGTGGGGGTCGACCATGACAACTTCAAACCATTTGTGTTTTCCGTCCTCCCCAACAAAGTAACTTCCCAAGACTTCCATCCCCGGGAAATGTTCAGCTGCCCTTCTTTCAGCTATGGTCTGAGCGCTTATATTATACTTTATGAGTTTTACACCCATGTTTTTCGGGCGCCTTCCTGCCCTCGGCCTGGGTACAAAGAAACCCCCTTTTTTAGCTACAGAGCGGACAACTATCACTCCGGGTTTCGCCTTATAGCCGAGCTCTCTGGCGCGATCTAGCCTTGTAGGCCTTTCAAGCTTAACAACATTTGGTCCTTTTCTCCAATCAACCAGCTTCTGCTTGTAGAAGTCGATGAGGTCTCCTTTGATCTCTCTCCTGAACGTCTCTGACCTTAGCTCTGCTATGCTAGCCATAATGAACATAAAAAAATAGCTATAAGCTTATGGTTTTTTCGTGCCCCGGTCGGATGGTTTTATAACTAGTAGCTACGAGTTAAGTGTCTTTGGCTCATCGCGGGTCAGCAGCTCCCTCTTGATTATATCACATGCCATAGCTACTGCTCTGGTTTCCGCTTCTTCTGTGCTTCCCGCTACATGAGGTGTAACTATCACCCTGGGATCTAGCAGAAGCGCTTTCTCGCTATCCGTTAGCGGTGGCTCATGCGGAAGCACGTCGAGCGCTGCTCCAGCTACTATGCCATCGTGTAGACCTTTCAATAGGGCCTCAACGGATACAACCTCACCTCTCGAGGCATTAATTATTCTTGCCCCACGTTTCAGGATAGCAAGGTTTTCCACATTAAACATGTCTTTTGTTTCCTGGGTTAGTGGAACATTATAACTGATGAAATCTGACGTGGCCAGTAATTTCTCGTATGAAGTTCCTTCCGCGTTTGAGTCGACGCGCTTGTATTTGTCATAAGCTATTACCTTCATATCAAGTGCCCGCGCGTGCTTTGCAAGCTCGCTTCCTGTGCAGCCGTAACCCACTATCCCAAGCGTCTTACCGCATAGTTCAACTCCAACGCACTCTGCCTTCGGCCAAACCCCGCTTTTTACTCTATGCGAGCATGCAGGTATGTTCCTAGCCAGCGCCAGCATAAGACCTATTATGTGCTCTGCTACCGACGTTGCAGATGAGCCTGGGGTGTTGAACACCTTAAGTCCTAGTTTTTCAGCAGTTGCTACGTCAACATTGTCTAAACCGGCTCCTAGTCTAATGACCAGCGA
>DSEZ01000034.1 GCA_011055275.1 Thermoprotei archaeon
GGCCGCAAGCGCGGCTTGATTGAAAGCCTTGTCCGCTAAATCGTGATCGGCTTTCGCCCTATCCCTATCCGCGCGGGCGGCCTCCAGCTCCGCCTCAGCTTTTTTCAGTTCATGTTCAATACCAGCGGCTTGCTCCTGTAACCCTTTCAGCTCCCGTTCTTTCGCCTCTAGATCAGATGAATAGCTCTCATACTTGAGCACTTCATTTGAGAGATAAGCGGTAAGCCTTTGCGCGTTGGCAGCCGCCCTCTTGTACTTCTGAGTATTGAAGGCAGCGCTTATGGCGTTAGACCTAATTTCCCTGTCAGAGAGTATCGCCTTAAGCCTCTCCTGAGGAGTATAGAAGGCATACTCCCAAATGGGCAACCTTCTTGCCCTCTCAGATCCCTTTATTCCGAGCACTTCCATGGCCTTCTCGTTTAACTGAGAGGCTGACATGGGGACTACACTCGTATCGTCCTGCCAATATCCCTTGGTGGTGCGCACCTTGTCCCCAACCCTGCGGAGTGATCTAGTAACCACGTAGCGCCTGCCAGCCACGCGGAAACTAAGCGTTACTTTTCCCTCGTCTTTGCCATAGCTGAGAAGGCTACTAGGATCCCCGCTCCCGAAGAGCGCAAACTGTATCGCCTTAAGCATGGAGCTCTTTCCGCTGCCCACGTCTCCCTCTATGAGCGTTACCCCTTCCTCAAAGCGAACGCTGGTCGAGCGGTGGCTTCTTATGTTCTCCATCTCAAGCGATTCGATTATCACTTCTTTTTCCCCTTTTTCTCCGAAAGGAAGTCCTCGATTATGCGCTCGGCCTCGCCCACGAGCCTTTCCTCGTAATCAGAATCCGTCTCCCCTTCCAACTTCTCCCGCGAGAGGACCTCAAGCAGGGTCCTTGCAAGCTCCGGCTTATATGGAGGTTTCACGTTTTCGGCCATCAAGGTTTCCTCAAGCTGGGACACGGTACCCACTCTCACTATCTTCTGCTCGGGGCCACTGAGCTCCCCTCTGCTTACCATGACGTCCTTCGCTCCAGCCTTAGCGTAGGCAGCCCTAAGGTATTCTGAGGATATATCAGCTACCCTCCCGGACTTCAGCTTACCATGGAGCTTAAGGACCACCATGGTTCCAGAGTAGTCTTCGCTGGGCTCGAGCTCCTTCGAGTATTCCTGAGATGAAAGACCGTCAGCACTTTTATCGATGACAACGACCTTCACCGGCTCTTCTTTAACGAAGTCGAGCTTGACGTCGTCGCTCATGTGGACAAGGAAAAACCCTCCTCCGTTTCTCGAGTAATCGGTTATATCCTCGATGCCCCACCCAGCGAAAAGAGGCCCAGGATAAACCAGCTTTCCAAATCCAGGCAGATCGTTGATAGACCTAGCATGTACATGGCCACCAGCGTAATAAGAGAAGTTGCGCGGAAGATAGGAAAGAGGAATTGCCTCAATCTTAGCAAATCTTCCCGTCCTGAGCTCACTTATGGCGCTATGAAACATGAAGACCTTCCTGCCCTGTTCATTTTCTAGTTTCTCCCTGTCCAGGATCTCATAAAACTCCTTTTCGCGCCCTTCTCTTAGTCCTGGCATTCCGTAAATCTTTACGCCGGTTCTATCAACTATTGGCTCAAGGGTTATCAGGTCGCCATTTTGAACTATCCTGCTAGCGTTTACCAGCAGGCCTGCGTTCTCCAGTACCTCGATCATAGAAGAGTGCGTGGGCGAGTTGTCGTGGCTTCCATGTATCTCATAGGCCGGAATGCTATGCTCCTGAAGCCTCTTTAGTTCTTGTGCCGCGAAGCTAGCAACATTCATGGAAGGGACATTGCTATCGAAAAGATCGCCACTGAAGAGCAAGAAATCGGCGTGTTCCCTTATGCAGGTATCAATGAGCTCTTTGAACGCGGTGCGCTCGCCCTCCTTCATGAAGATCCTGTCTTGTGAGCCCAGATGAGCGTCAGCGGCATGAGCGAAAAGCGCTTCCTCCATGCAGCTAGTGCGTGGTACGGCTAAAAGCCTGCCGAGAAGGCGCATAATACAGGACTCGATATAGCAACTCAAAAATTCACATAATTTCGTTATCCGGCACAAAGCTAACCTTTAACACGAAAGTTACGACTACCAGCTTTAGCGTTATAATAATTTCCCTCGAAAACGTCCCTTTACTTAGTCATCCCTTTGCGATATTGATTGTTACCCCTAGTTGCCTCCGCTACCACTTATTTTTGTAGAACAGTTATAGGTGAAGTTACAACGAAAAGAATTAGCAAGCGCAAACGTTCCAACAAATATGATCTTGTGTACGCCCGCGCGCATTGGCATTAAAGAGAAATGTGACTATAAATCCAATCAGATCTCACAAGACAACGCTTCTGTTATTATGATGTAGATGTGCTATACCTTGTGAACTATTTAGCCATAAAGGACGGCGCTTCACATCGCTTGGCAACCGCAGGGGACGCTCGCCTTGCCGCC
>DSEZ01000035.1 GCA_011055275.1 Thermoprotei archaeon
CTCCGTGGCAGTTTCGGCGACGATACGGGGCGATCAGCTGATAGGCGAGAGCGTGAAGGTGCCGCTGACGGCAAGCGTGGTTCCCGTTCTTCCAGCTACGTTCATTGATCCAGAGTTCGGAACTGCCGTTGTGTTTAGCGTTCCTGCACATGCACCCTTTGACTATCTTGCGCTTAAGGACCTGGGAATGCCGCGGCAGCCAATCTCGGTGATAAAGGTCGAGGGATACGGTGATTATCCTGCGATAGAAGAGTGCGAGAAGGAGGGCATAAGGAGCCAATCGGACCCCCGGGCTGAGGACGCAACAAAAAAAATCTACTCCATTGAGCTCAGAAAGGGAGTAATGGTCGTAGGCGACCTCGCTGGAATGAAGGTTTCAGATGCGCGTAGGGTGGTGTCAGAGAGGCTGAAAAGCGCGAGCCTTGGATTCGCGTTCTACGAGCTTCCCGAGAAGGTGGTGTGCAGGTGCGGTACTACCTGCGACGTTAAAATCCTCCAGGATCAGTGGTTCCTCAAGTACTCGGATCCCGAGCTAAAGGCAAGGGCTCGTAAGGCAATAGAAAACATGAAGTTTTATCCGCCAGCAGCAAGACAGGCCTTTCTAGATGTTCTTGACTGGGTAGGCGATAAACCATGTGCTAGGAGGAGCGGCCTTGGCACTCCTTTGCCTTGGGATTCGGACTGGCTCGTTGAAACCCTAAGCGACTCAACGATTTACATGGCCTACTACACCATATCGAAGTACGTCAACGCGGGGCTTGTCAAGCCCGAGTCCATGACTACTGAGTTTTTTGACTACGTTCTTCTTGGCGAAGGGAACGCCTCCAAAGTTTCTTCGATTACTGGTGTGCCTGTCTCGTTACTAGATCAGATAAGGCATGAGTTTGACTACTGGTATCCCGTAGATATTAGGGCTTCTGGCAAGGACCTGGTGTCTAATCACCTGATTTTCTTCATACTTCAACATGTGGCCATATTTCCGGAAGACAAGTGGCCCAGGGCAATTGCCGTAAACGGCTTTGCATCCATTGAGGGCAACAAGATGTCGAAGTCAAAGGGACTCTTCGTTACGCTTGAAAAAGCAATTGAGAGAAGGGGAAGCGACGCGTTAAGGCTAGCCCTTATAAATTCAGCTGAAGGCATGGATGACCCGGACTTCAAATGGGCTGATGTGGATGCCATGGCAGAGAAGGTCGAGTCATTTCTGAGCTTGGTCAAGCAGGTAATGTCGGATCATGATGGAATGCCTGATGATATGGACCTTTGGATTAAGGCAAAATTCAACAAGACGTTGGAGCAAGTTGCCTCGGCCATGGAAGAGTACAGGACCAGGACAGCCCTTAACTACGCTCTGTTCGAGTTCTGGCTCGACTTCAGATGGTATGCGAGGAGAAGGGTCAGCAAGGGATTATCATCGTACTCAGAGGCAGCGCTTGAGGTCCTGAAGAATTGGACGAGGCTTCTTGAACCGTTCATGCCTTATGCCTCGGAGGAAGCTTGGGAAACGATGGGTGAAAGAGAGCACATAAGCACCCAGCCTTGGCCTCAGTCATTTGCGGTTCCTGATGAGCCAATGGTGTTGGGCAAAGAGGAGTACGTGCAGCGTCTCTTTGAAAGCGCTAAAGAAGTGATGAGCCTATGGGCCAAAAGAGGCAGCAAGGCCAGGTCTTTGGTTATACATCAGAGCGAGACGACGAGGCCCATGCTAGATATAATGACAGGGCGGCTAGGAGCGGAGGCGCTTCCTAAGGAGCAACGTTCGCTTTATAAGAAGCTAATTAATGCTGCATCGCAGCTTGGTCCTAACGAGAAGACCGTGATGGAAAAACTGGCGGCGCAAGAGGATGTGTTGATGAACGAGGCCGCGGCGTTTCTTTCATCGGAACTAGGGATTCCCGTGGTGGTAGGTCGGAAGGGTAAGTTCAGGGTTGGTGATAAGGAATACGTTCCCATTCCCCTAAGGCCGCTTTTTGAGGTGGTTTGATTCAAAGGGTAGTGGAGTTTTTCCCTTATAACTGGAGACCATGTTCGAAGCGTGCCTTATGCCATTACTCAGGCATTCTGCCTATGCACCTTCGGGAGGTTCACGGGGAGGAGCGCGAAGATGCAAGTTCATCACACTAATTTGGGATTGAAATGTCGCGTGAGGGTGGCGATGGGATGGCAATAGGCCAAGAGACGCTTGCTTACAAGCCAAATATAATGGTGTAAGGCGTGGTCTATGATGACGAGGAAGTTATCATATTACATACCCATTCAATTGATGGGGCTATTACGTCTGGATGCTCAGATTCTATAGCTGTAATATCGGATAGTCCAGTCAGGACAGCAATTGATGGTATTGATGCTGCGCGTGCAGCCCTCACGTCTATATCCATATCACCGACGTAGATCGTGCTATCAGGCTTGCAATCCAGCTGCTTCATTAGCTTCAAAAGCATATCGGGATAGGGCTTTTTTCTTTCGACATCATCACCTGAAACCCCGATTATACCCATTTGCTCAAACTCGTACTTGCTCATGAAATACTCTAATATGATCTTCGGCGCGTTTGTGGCAACGCCGACCTTGAACCCTTGCGCCTTTAACCGTCTAATGCATCTGAGCGCGCCAGGAAACAGCCTGGCGAACTTGTTTATGTAGTAGAACCTGTAGCTGTAATTCATCCAATCGATCCACTGCTTTTCCTGTTCGGCATCCACGCCATCAAAAACCTCTTGGAATATGTCATGGTAGTTCTTTCCTACGAGTTTTGTTATGCTTGTCTTGTTGACGCCATTTACGTGGTGTATGGTGAAAAAGTCTTCGAGTTGTTTTATGAAAGCAGACTTTGAATCAAGAAGGGTTCCATCCATATCAAATATTATTGCCTTGAAGCCGCCAGCACCTGAGTTTTCGCGCAAGGGGAATTAATCTCCCTTGCGGCAAACATAAGCGTTACGCGTTTATTTCGCGGCTTTGTTAGTTGAGTCCCCCACAATTATGTAAAGTATGTTGTTTCCCCTTATGAGTATTTTACCGAAGGATACCAGCGCGTTACCGTTTTCATCTACTTGAGTGGACTCATCCAGTACGATGTTCATGGTAGGGTCATAATTGTTAAGTATACCCTTGTACTCTTCACCGTCCTTTAGCTTAACGGTAACGGGCGCGTTGAGCGCCTTCTTCAATAGCCTAAGCGGCGTTTCGACATTATTGCGATTTTGTTGATTCCTTTCAGGTTCCTCTTCCCTTATCCTTCTGGATATCAAGCATTACACCTTTTTAATTAAAAGTGGGGAGTTTATAAACATATCAGCGGCCGAAGTTGAAACGGTTCATCACCTCAAGGTTTCATGAAACGATTCCCGAGTCATTGCGCGCCCTTATTACTTCCACGATCTTACTTGTGCTTGTTATGAGTCCTGGTGATGTGAAACGCTGGTTGAATCTTATCACTTTCGTGTTGCAACCATAGCTTTTGAGCTTCTGCTCGAGCTCACGTTCATCGTACGGTTGGTCGGGCCCTAGCACAAAGAAGTCCGGCTTAAGATCAGCCACGGTCTTGACGGGATCACCATTCAGCGATCCCAAAATGGCCCTCTTGACTGGTTTTAAGGCGGATACCACGGCAAGCCTTTGTTGCTCTGGTAACATGGGAGTGTGGCCTTTTGCCTTCGTGGCGTTTTTATCCCTCGAAACTATGACGGTTAGGTCGCCCAAGGATGCAGCAAACTCAAGGAGCTTTATGTGACCTGGATGTATGATATCCCAAGTGCCAGCGGCTGCTACGCTCTTCTCTTGAAGCAGATCTGTCTTCCAGCTTGCGCTAACTGTACCGTTTTCCCTTAGTCCATCTATGATTCCTTCGGCATACGATGAGCATACTATTGAAGATACGTAGTCACCCTTGGCCAGGTAATACTCGGAATCGCTGAGGTACTGTTTTGCTAGCTCAATTGGTTTAATTGGCTCTAGGCCAGGAATTATACCCTTTAAGTTCCTTATGTACCTCTCAGCTCTTTCCCTGACGGCTTCCTCGTCCATACGACTTGGTTGGGAGGGCTATTTAGCCTAACGGGCCAACTGAAGCCTAGCAGTTGTTGAGTGGCGTTTCTCTGTATTGTGGGTTCGCTTAAGAGATAAGCTTGGCGTAAACTTTCACTTAACCATTTTAGAAAAGGGACAAAATCCTCGTTCCGTTAGGAAAAAATGGATATCTTTTGAGAGACTTTTATAATGAGGCCATTATCATTTATAACACGATAGGTGCCGTCAAAGTAAAGATCTATCCCGGCAGGGTCCAGAAGGCTTACTTGAAAGGCAACTCAGCGTTGGCGTGGTGGTTGGCGCGCCGAATCCATAAAGAGGGTCGAGAAGAGGCTGAAAAGTACCGCAGAAGTGGTTATTGGTCAGGATAA
>DSEZ01000036.1 GCA_011055275.1 Thermoprotei archaeon
ATTGGCTGCCCTAAGCGCTCCAGTCAAAAGCGCCAGCTCCCACTCATCAGGATCCGCGCGAACTAAAACGCGCCTCATGGTAAGCCATGTCTCATCCCACTTTCTCTCAGGGTAACCCGAGTTCTTCATAAGTTTTGAGAATTGATCCATAAAGGCTGCCCTTAGGGGGCCCAAAGCCGGATGCCTCTTAGGCGTGCTTTGGCTTGCGCTTATGAACAGATAATGAAGCAAAACTGCAACCGCATGGGATAGGTTCAGAACAGGATATCCCTCATAAGCCTCTATAGTAACTGCGAAATCGCACTTAACAAGCTCCTCATTTGTGAGACCACGGTCCTCCCTCCCAAACACAAGACCTACTTTTTTACCGCTGTTTATGTACGGCAATATAGATGAGGGCCTGTACGTTTCCCTTAGCACGTTTCTCTTTCCTCCTGTCCTAGCAGTTGTGGCTATTGCGTAGTCTAAGTCTTGAATTGCTTCATCCAGCGTCCTGTAGAGAGGGGCGTTTTGGAGCAGCTCCCTCCCTCCGGAAGAATACCTCAGAGATGATGAACTAACACCCAGCGGTGCGTTTACGATGCGCAATCCGGCCACCCCAAAGTTAGCCGATGCGCGGGCCGCAAGTCCCACGTTAAACTCTCCCGTGGGTTGAACCAGTATCACGTAAACATTGCTCAGAGAGTTCATCTCAATCACCAGATTCTCACTTTTAAGGCTGCAAACAATCAAACCCATAGGTCGCATTATAAGAGCTTTGGGATGCCCTGGCGCTGCTCGCGAAACTCGTAGACACAAAGACTCTCGTAAAAGAAGTCCCTGCACGCGCGCCGCTCAAAGGCAAAGCCGAGGTCGGCGCAGGCCTTGAGAATCCGCTCCGAAGTCAGCGAAGATAGCACCATGAGTATCTTTCCATTGGGCTTTATGTGATATTTCACTTGAGCAAGAAACTTAAAGGAGAGCTCCCAACCTCCGATTCCGCCCGTCCAAGCCTCCGAGTTCGACCTAGGGCTTGAGGGTAGGTAGGGAGGATTAAAAAGCACCAGGTCAAAGACGGCCCTATCGCTTAAAGCAGATAGCAGATCGGCAACTACGACCTCAAGCCCTCTTGACTTAGCCGAAAGAGCGGCTTCGAAACTGACGTCGGTGGCCAGAACGAACGGCGCCCCCCTTTTCACGATTTCCTCCGCTATGATGCCCGATCCGGTGCCCACCTCAAGGACGGCCATGCCCTTAGTGTCGTTTGGCAGTGAGTCCATTAGTAGGTACGTGTCATCGGAAGGCTCGTATATCAACTCAAACGCCCATAGAATTTAGAGGAAAGCGACAAGATCTCGCTCGGGGTTAGCTCGCGCACGCGTTTTTTGGCCAAGTCCAGATCACCTATCATCGATATCGCCTCCCTTTGGCTGTCGCAAAGACCGAGCTTACAAAGCGACTTAGGGAGCAGCCTGTTTCTCTGAGAGAAAAGCGCTGCCGTGAACTTTTCCAGCTGCGGCAACTCGTCAGATGCCAGCTTTGGCTCCGGCTTAACCTCGATTACAGTTGACCACACCTTTGGCTTCGGATCGAAGGCCCATGGTGGTATGTCAAAAAGCGGGCGACCATCTGCCAAGAGCTGAAAAATAACCGAGATCCTACCGTAGTCCCTGCTTCCAGGCGGCGAAGTAAGCCTGGCAGCAAACTCCTTTTGAAGGCTTAAAATTGCGCGCTTGAACTTTCCCCATTTAAGGAGCTTAAGGACCAGTGGGGATGATATATAATATGGGACGTTAGAAAAAACCAGATCGACGTTAGGAAAGTCCAAGTGCAGGGCGTCGCCGAGGACCCACTCCACATTTGGGCTGGGGCTAGCCTTTGCCACGGCCATCAGCACCTCGTCTTTTTCTATGGCTATAACGCGTCTGGCCCTTTCCGCGATGAGCCTAGTTATGCGTCCATCTCCGCTGCCTATTTCGAGTACCGTTTCATCGCCGCCCAGGTTAAGGGCCTCTAACTCCATTTCAACGTATTCCTGGCCTATCAGGAAGTTTTGCCCTGATCTCATCAAATTCTCACCCATCGGATCTTAAGCTCGGTGTTTCTTCTGCCTTAACAACGCACTCCCACAGGTCGTTCGCCACGTAAGTTTCTTGAAATTCCTTTCTTGCTTCTGATCCTATCTTCGATATATTGCTTACGGCCTTTCCACCGAAGTTAAATAAGATTAGGCTTCTTACTCCCGCCGTCCTCGCGGCCTGAACCGCGTCACCCCATGTAGAATGACCGAAGGCGTGTGCTTCTTCCTCATCTCCTTTGGGGAAGGCCGCGTCGTGAATTAGGCAGTCAGCTCCCTGTGCCCTTTCGATTATGCTGTCAGATGGAGCGCTATCTCCTGTGTACACCACCTTCGCGCCCCTTCTCGGTGGTCCCAATACCTGCTCCGGCTTAAATTCAACTCCATTGATCACTACGCTTCTCCCCCTCTGAAGCTCTCCCCAAAGGGGACCTCTTGGAATTCCAAGCTTCCTTGCCCTATCCACATTAAACCTGCCGGGCTTGCTCCTTTCCTCTATGACCGCTCCGAAAGCCCTTATCCTGTGTCTCACGGGAAAGGGGGTTACCATCATATCTCCAACCGAGAAAGTTCCAGCGGAGTCGAGCTCCTTAAACTCCGTCCTTTCAAGAACGTCAAGACCAGAGCGCGTGATCTTCAATGTGAAGGTCACGAATCCCTCAAGCTCCTTGGGCCCATATATAACGAGCTTTCCATCCCATCTTAGAAGCGAGAGAGTCATCAGGAATCCGGGGAGCCCTAGCACGTGATCACCGTGCATGTGTGTTATCAAGACCGCCTCCAGTCCCCTTAACCCCACACCACTCCTGAAAAGCTGGTACTGTATTCCTTCACCACAGTCTATGAGCAACTTCTTGCCGTTATCCTCAAATAAGGCGGAAGCCGGAAACAGGCCGGAAATCGGGGTACCAGAGGCAGTTCCCAGAAACTTTATCCTTATGGCCATTAGTCTCCACCATTTCTTGAATACCACATCACGAGCTCACCAAAGGGCGTCAGGGCCATTCCACGATTCTTGCGAACCAATATTCCTAGCTTCTCAAGGTGGTTACCGTTAATTCCAGACTTCAGCGCGACCCTTATGTCCTTTTGGCTCACTCCGCGCGATACGGCCCTTGCCCTTAACTTTAGCTCCCTCAACGTTTTTTCTCCGAGCTCCGTAAGAGCAAAGTAGGTGTGGTGTTTATGCACCTCGTTCGACTTCTTGAACACGTCATCGCTCTTCTTCACGGATGATGATCCGCTGCGCTCCACGAGGCCCATAGAGACCATTTGTGCAACCAACTCCTCAACGACCTCCATGGGCATGCCGTTTCTTTTTGCTATCGAATAGGGATAGTCAATGCCAGCGGCTTCCAGGTGAAGCGCTATTGCCAGCAGGCGCTGGTCGCTCAAGAGCGATACCGAAGCTTGCCTCTCATCCAGTTTTAATCGCCCTCACTGCATACCTCGTAAATGACTTATGGGCACGCATAGGTATAAACCTGAGCGGTTTTAAACCCGCCTCCTTCCAAGGCAAGGACCCTTGGTCAACTCCTTGAGGCAGCAAGAAGGCCAGACCCCCGAAAGGAACTAGCAACCTGCTGGCCTCGAGCATGAATGTCGACAGAAAATCCACATAAGATCCCTTATCTCCGAAGGCCCTCTTCAGCCTTCCGAAAGGAGGATCGGTTGCTATGGAATCAAACGTACCGTCCTTAAAAGGAGGATGAACGGCATCGGCCACCAGCACATCCCAGCCAGCGGCGAACAAGTTGTTCATGTTTTCAAAGCCACCCGTGGCCGAAACGGCATCTATCTCCCCTCCCACGGCATAGGCGCCCAGCGACGCTGCCTCGATTGGAATACTCATGGAGCCAGCAAAGGGATCAAGAAAAAGCGAGCCTTCCTTTACCATGGCAAGATTGACCATGAAGCGAGCGAGCTGAGGGGCAAGTGCGCTTATCTCAAAATACACTCTTTTCTTTCTTCTCTCCCAAAATCCCTTTTCAGGTGGCATCTCGGCGACAATAAGAACGACTTTGTCCTCCGATTTAGCTGCAACGATCAAATTGATGGGTCTGTCTAGGTTAACCTTTCCTCCATATCCCTTGACTACGGCCTCTCCAATCCGGCGCTCAAGGCCCATACCAGTTTCATCGATAACTTTGAAGGCGCTTAGGTCCACGTCCTTCAAGGATAGCGAGATCTCTCCAAGGCCCCTGTTACTGATCTCTCCTACCAGCTTGCCCGAGTACCTGGTAAAGGCGGCGCGCGCGTTAAGCCTGCGAAGCGCCTCATCGCTTGCTTCTACGTAAACGAGCCTTCCTTCTGCCCGAACAACGCGGCTTTCTCTATCGTAAGTTGATAAAATGGACTCAAGCTCGCCTATGGCCATTTCCGCGTTGCCGCCCCATATGTAGGCCGCGCCTTCCAAATGCACCGCCTTTCTAGGAAAGCGAGGCAATTAAGGCCTCTCTGGCGTTTGTAGAGCAATTGGGCGTCGTCGTGAAACAGCCCTTGCCCGTTTGCGCTCGCGCCCACGATTCTTACCTATTATTAGGGACCAAGCTTATGGCCGCGTTGAGGCTTCTGCTGTGCTTATACCGCTAGTAGGGTTTAAGAAAAGCACCCAAAAATACTTATATTGCGAGCACGTTGTTTGCTGTCTCCCACCTTAGCATATGGAGCCTTAAGTGATAAAGATGAATAACGCCTTCAAGGTCAAAACGAAGGATCTCCTCGGGCGCCTCGGCGAAATGCGCACGAAATCGGGTTCCTTCGAAACTCCTACGCTAGCTCCAGTCATATCGGTTTCAGGTGGGCCGCTTTCAGCTAAAGAAATCAAGGACATGGGTTTTGACCTAGTCATAACCAACGCCTACCTCTGGATGAGAAAAGGCGAGAGCCGCGATATCCACTCGATTCTGGACGTCAACGGGCCTATAATGACCGACTCCGGCGCTTACCAGCTCTTGGTTTACAAGAGCGTCGACACGACAAACGAGGAGATAATACGCTTTCAAGAGAGAATAAATACCGATATAGGCGTTGTCCTAGACACGCCAACGGGTATGGTAAGCGAGAGAGAGGCCAGAAGAACCGTTGAAAATACGATAAAAAGTGAACAGGAGGCACTGAATCTGATATCAAACAACGAGATAATTTGGACTGCCCCTATACAGGGCGGCACCTATAGGTCGCTTCTAACGGAAATGGTTGAAGCAGCGGCCGCCATGGATTATCCCCTTTACGCGCTAGGATCTCCTACTCCTTTGATGGAAGGGCACATGTACTCGAAGCTTTTTGAAGTGCTTTACTCGGTGAGGATGATGCTTCCTCCGCACAAACCCTTGCACTTGTTTGGAGCTGGCCACCCGTCCATATTTTCGTTTGCCGTTGCGCTGGGAGCAGACACCTTCGACTCGGCAGCTTACGCTCTATTTGCCAAAGAGGGAAGATACATGACGGTAATGGGTTCAGAGAAGCTCGAGAACCTAAAGGAGTTCCCATGCTCTTGTCCAGTTTGCACCACTTACAAGCCCAGCGAGCTGCTGACGATGGATAAGAAAGAAAGGGAAAGACTTTTGGCGAAACATAATCTCTACGTTTCCTTGGCTGAGATAAAGACCATAAGAAACGCAATAAGTCAGGGTAAGCTCTGGGACCTCGTTGAGAGCAGGGCTAGGGCTTCTCCTGAGCTTTGGGAGGTCTTTAAGAACTTTGGGCTGTACTCTAGGGGATTCCTTTACCACACCCAAGTTAGAAACCCCGGTGCCAGAGGGTTCTCCGTTATAGACTCCGACTCCGCTCAAAGGCCCGAGTTACTATGGCATTTGGAGTCGATAAAGAGGCTGCTGGACTCCGAAAGCGAGGTAACGATAACCACTAGGTACTTTGCAAACAAGGCGCCATCAGGCGCCTATATC
>DSEZ01000037.1 GCA_011055275.1 Thermoprotei archaeon
CGGTGGCATCGTTCCTTGCCATGAAGAGGGGATGCCGTACTGACCTAATACACTTTCACGCCTTTCCAAACGCATCTCAGGTAAAAGGGACTAAGATAGAGGAACTCGCGAGACGGCTAAGTAGGTTCGAGCCCTCCATCAAAGTTCTGCTGGTGCCTTACCACTACTTTTACGTCTACTTCTTGAACTACCCAGAAAAGTATCACCTCGTGCTGTTCAGGCGCTTCATGATGAGGGTGGCTTCAAGAGTTTTGGAGAGTGAAGGTTACGATGCGCTGGTCACGGGAGATAGCTTAAGCCAAGTGGCGTCACAGGTCATGAACAACTTGAAGCTTATCGATAACGCCACGGACTCCCTGGTGTTGAGACCCCTCATAACTTACGATAAGGAAGAGATAATAGAAAAGGCTAGGGAAATCGGGACCTACGAACTAAGCATAAAACCGTATCGGGACTGCTGCTCTATGGTCTCCCTGCACCCCTCCTTGAATCCATCTAAAGAAGAAGTTTTAGCTCTTGAACAAAAGGTCAACTACGAAGAGATCATCGACAGGACTTTGGGTGAGATCGAAGAGATGAAGCTTTGAGGAAAAGCGGGAGGAAAGCCGGGACAGCCATAAAAGCGTCGCCCGATGGGTAATCATGAAGGTTCTGGTCACCGGCGCATCCCATCCCTTGGCCCAAAGCCTGATAGACTCCCTCCGCGCACAAGGACATGAGCTGTTTCTCGTGGGCCCGAGGTCTGGGCTCCGTGCTGGTCAAGGCATCCTCGTGCAGGAGGACATACTGAACCTTCATCACGTTGATTCAAAGATAGACCAGATATACCACCTTGACTTGGACTGCGACGAGTTGCATCCGGTAGAGGCCATGCTGAAAAACTCGCTGGGGACGCTTAACGTTCTCAGACTAGCATACGTGAAGCGCGCTCGGTCCGTGATAGGCATAGACTACGCGATGATCTGCGGGAAAGGGGAAATGGCCTCCGCAGCCGCGAGCTCGATCGCCTTCATAGAAGCTCTATCCGCTTCCTATGCTCGGGAGAAGGGCGTCGACGTCAGGGTGGCAAGGTTTTACTGCGTTTATGGGTCAAGCTACGGCTGGCTTTACGAGGCGCTTAAGTCGATGCTAGCAGGCGAAGACCTATCCGTTGAAGGGGACGAGGTATTTCCCGTACACGTAGGGGATGCGGTAAGTGGGTTAATGAAGTTGATGGAATACGAGGGAAGCGAAATGCCGGGGCGCGCCGTGGACTTCATGGGTCAAAAGATTGGCAGGGAGGAACTGTTGAAGACGGCAAGGAAGATGCTTGGCTCAAGTTCGAAGATATCACAGGAAAAGGCAAAGCCCTCAAGTCACAGGCCTGATCCGCGCTTTGCTTACGAAAACCTACAATGGCTGCCTACTATCGAGCTTCAGCAAGGCATCTCCAGGCTAGTTGAACGGGTGAAAAAAAGTGGCGAAAGTAGACAGCGAGTGGAAAAAGCTCAACGACCAAATAATAAGCTGTAGACTATGCCCAAGGCTTGTCGCTTACAGAGAAGAGGTTGCCAAAACCAAGAAGAGGGAGTTTGCAAGTTGGACGTACTGGGGAAAGCCCTTGCCCGGCTTTGGGGATAAGAACGCAAGCCTTATGATAGTGGGGCTCGCGCCAGCTGCCCATGGAGGAAATAGGACTGGAAGGATGTTCACCGGCGACAGCTCAGGTGCATGGCTTATGAGAGCGCTTTACAAGGCAGGGCTTGCAAACAAGCCCACAAGCGAGCGCGCTGACGATGGGCTTGAGCTCAAGGGTGTTTACGTGACCGCCGTGGTAAGGTGCGCTCCTCCCGCCAACAAGCCAACGCCTCAAGAAATAGCTAACTGCAGGCCATACCTGATAGAGGAAATAAGGCTTGTAAAGCCAAGGGCTTTTTTGGCTCTGGGATCCATAGCCCTTAACGGCCTGGCAGATGCCGTGGGAATGAAGAGACAAAAGTTCGCGCATGGCAAGATATTCGAATCACCTCAGGGAAAGATCGTCTGCTCCTATCACCCGAGCAGGCAGAACACAAACACTGGCAGGCTGACTGAGGATATGCTCGATGCCGCAGTGAACACGGCAAAGAAGCTCGCTGGTCTCGACGCGTAAGGAGCTTAAATCATTTGCGCGCTTGTACCAACGTGAGAAGGCGCATCCCTTAGCGATTACGTCCTCAGAAAAATTAAAAACGTTTATTACAACCTAACCTTAAAACGTAAGTTGAGCTCGGGCGACATATACGGTGACGCTGCAGCTAGGCATGTCGCCCACAGTTCCGCTTTCCTTTACGGCCAGAGCATCATAACGGCGCTTTCCGGCTTCGTTTTCTGGTACTACGCCACCAAGGTCACGTCACCGTCCTTTGTTGGCGAGGTGTCATCGCTTTACCTGCTTTCGAGCTTGGCATCCACTTTGCTCACCTTTTCGGTACCTTCGGTTGTCCAGCGCTACATACCTATGTATGAAGCCAGGGGAGAAAAAGAGGCCTCGGTGTTCGTGGCTAGGTTGCTAGTGGCGGCTGGTCTTGCCATATCCATGGCGGTCTTTGCATTCATATACTTCCTAGCCGGGCCGCTGTCTTACTACTTCTTAAAGAGCGAGAATCAGGCCTTTCTTCTTCGCTACTTCTCGTTTTCGGTGTTTTTTGGCTTGCTGTCTGCCTTCTTCTCGGGCCTGCTCGTTGCCCATCAGAAGTTCAGGCTATACTCCATGATAAATTCGGTTTACTTCACCTGCTATTACATGCTTGCCCTAATCACGCTTTGGAAGATGAGATCTCTCACCGGCGTCATAATCGCCTGGACGGCCACAAACCTCGCGTTCTTGATGGCTTTCGCTGCCCTTTCGGTACCGTACCTCAAGGGAAGGGCGAGAAGGATCGAGGTAAAGCCCATGATAAGATACGGGATTCCGCTTTATGCCTCTAACATAGTGTCGTACGGCTCAAGCCTAATAGATAGGTACGTGGTCCTTTTCCTCAGCACCCTAAGCTCCTTAGGCATTTACAACATAGCCATATCCTCCTCTGGGGTGATAACATCGCTTCTCTCAGCCGCGCTCAGCGTTACCTATCCCTACCTTTCCGGGTTGTTTGGCCGGAACGACGCCAAGCGCATGAAGCTCGTGGTAAGGCTGACGGTCAAGTACATGACCGTGGCGTTCGTTCCCCTTGCAATCGGGGCCAGCGTGATCGCTTATCCGGTCCTTTCGCTTTTCGGGACAGGTGAGTACACGGCGGGCACGGTACCGCTGGCCACCGTGCTGATCCTATCGGCGATATCGCTCCCCGGCGGCATATACGCGAACGCGCTTTTGGCGCAAGGAAAATCTCACAAGATCCTCGTGGGATCCGCCGCATCCCTTGCCGCGAACGTCGCCATATCTGCTGCCCTCATAGGACCTCTCGGCATAGAGGGGGCCGCGCTTGGGCTTTCGTCGTCATCAGTGGCATACTTTGGGGTAATGGCGTATTACGCCGCAAGGGCAGGCGTATTTGGATTTGACGCCACGGCCGCTTGGAAGTCATGGCTCTCATCGCTGGGCATGGGGGCGATCGTAATGGGATGCGAGATCGCACTTAGATCAGTCATCTTCATACCCGTTTACGTCCTTCTCGGGGCCGCCGTCTGGCTGCTGATGATGAGAGAACTAAGGCCGCTTGACGAGAGCGATGCAAAGCTCATAGAGCAAATAGTCCCTGCCGGAACCCGGGGAATCCTTGAGCATTTGCTATCTTTTTTAAGGGTACGCGAAGAAGAGCTCAGCTCTCAGCCCGCTTGAGCTCGCCATTGACCTCTTCTATGTCCTTTAAGGAGTCCACACTTCTCCAGTATCCGTTTATCTTGATGCCAGCCAGCTTATGCTCCCAAGCCAGCTTCGGAAACAGGCACTTTTCGATGTCCCCAGAGTCCGGGAGCATGTTGACGACGTCGCTTGCCATAACGTATATACCCGCATTTATCCATACATCCTGAAGCTCGGGCTTCTCCTCAAACGAATGTATGATCAAATTTCCGTCCACAAGAGCCACGCCGTAAGGGCTCCTTTCTTTGCGCAGCGCCATAACCGCCTTTACTCCCTGAGCTTTTTTCTCATAAAACACCTTGATCATATATGAGAGATCAGCGTCAGTTATCACGTCACCGTTTACAACAACGAAATCCCCCTTTATGAGGCCTCTCCGCGCCGCGTTTTTTATTCCCCCACCAGTTCCCAGAGGAGTATCCTCAACGGACAATGCGACGCGCATGGGTATCTCGTTGCCGTGGACCCTAAGGAAGTCGCTAACCGCATCGTGCTTGTAACCCACGGCAAGCACGACCTCATCAATGCCGTGCTTGGCGAACCAGCCAAATATGTGCATTAATATGGGCTTTCCACCGACGTCTACCAGGCACTTAGGTACGTTCTCGGTTAGGGGTCTGAGCCTTAGCCCCTTTCCCCCTGCCAAAACTAG
>DSEZ01000038.1 GCA_011055275.1 Thermoprotei archaeon
ACCTATGAGCACGGGCTGACCGACCTCTCTGTATTCAGGTGGTAGTTCCGGCCTACCAGGACCAAGTGCGCGCGTTGACCCCTTCCTGTGGACCACCAGCTTTTTGGTCTTTCCGTCTACCTCGTGAAGCTCCAGCTTTCCTGTGTTGTGACCCACGTCATACACAAGTTCCATGCCCAACGATTCAGGAGAAGAGGAGAAGGCCTTGGCGAAGGCTTGACGGGCGTAATAGGTAAGCATCTCGCGGTTTGCCCAGGCTATGTTCATGGCGACGTTCATCGCCGAGAAGTACTTTCTTCCTTCTGGAGAGTTAAAGGGCACGCTAACGAGCTCCTTGTCCTTGACCTGGATGCCGTACTTCTTCATGGCGGGAGCCATTTCCTCAATGTAGTCCATTCCTATCTGGTGACCCATGGCCCTCGAACCCGTGTGCACCATTATTACCACTTGACCTTTCTTGATGCCATACGCTTTGGCCGCTTCATCGTCGTATACCTCATCCACGACCTGCACTTCCAAGTAGTGATTACCCGATCCAAGGCTCCCTATCTGGTTTGCCTCTCTTTCCTTGGCCCTCTTGCTCACGTTGCTTGGATCAGCGCCCTCTATCATTCCCCCCTCCTCGATGTGCTTTAGGTCCCTTTCCCAGCCATATCCCTTCCTCACAACCCAGCGAGCTCCCTCTACCATGACCTCGTTGAGCTCTGATTGCGATAGGTGTAGTCCCTCAGAGCCGAGTCCGGCCGGGACTCCCTCAAATAGGGAATCCATGACTTGTTTTATCTTCGGTCTTACATCTCTTTCATCGAGATTTGTGGCTATGAGCCTAACACCGCAGTTCACGTCGAAACCTATGCCGCCGACCGTGATTATTCCATTCTCATCTGGGTCAAAGGCTGCAACTCCGCCTATCGGAAATCCGTATCCCCAATGCGCATCAGGCATGGCTATGGAGTACTTCTTTATGCCGGGCAGCGTCGCCACGTTTATGGCCTGTTCTATGGCCTTCTCGTCCAGGTCAGCGATGAGCTTATCGGAAGAGTAAAACCTGGCCGGTACCCGCATTCCCTGTACGGCGTCCGTGGGTACCTCCCAAACGTTGTTTGATATCTTCTTCAGCAGTCTGCTTGCCATAAGTCTAGTGGTTGATCGTTTAAAAACCTGAGGATGGTAGAGAACGTTCAGCGGTTAGCTTTTATGCGGGCGAGCATGCTTTAACAAAATGCCTAGCAGGAAGCCGGTCGAGCTTCTATATGAGCCGGACCCTAGCAAGGCATGCGAAGAAATAAAGAAATCTCTGCTTTACAGGCGCTCCCTTGTGGTCGTGGGGAGCTTTTCTATCCGTCGCGATGGCCAACCCTATTTGGCCAATGGCGAAAGGATATTGTTCGTGAAAAGCGATTGGTCGCTTATGGTGCAAAGGGATAGCTTCTCCACTGAGGCCGTGGTTTCATGGGAGGCATGCGATTCAGTTAAACCGCTATGCGGGGAAAAGCTCTCGATCGTGGCCGAGAAGGAGGAGATCAACGAATCCGAAAAGGAACCCGGTAGCGGCATACTTGAAAGGCTTCACTCGCTTGAGTTTGATTTTGATCATGTTTACGCGGTCATAAGCACAAACTTGGTTGATGGGACGATGCTCCTCGAGCCGGGCGATGGTGAACTCCTGACCGCCGTTCTTCTTAAGCCTGAGCTCATAGAGACAGGATTTAAGCCCCTTCCGTCGAATGACGAGCTGAAGTCCGGCTTCGTGGACTTGATTGGGATTGACTCCAAGGGGCTGAAAACCGTTGTATTACTTACAAAGAAGCAGGCAAACGGCAGGAACGTTGTGGAGTTAAGCCGCTACATAGCCTCGGTAAGGAGGCACGTAAGTGATGGAGAAGAAGTCCGGGGCATACTTGTGGCCCCCTCTATAACGAACGCCGCATTGGCCAAGCTGCGCGAGTATAACTTCGACTACAGGTGCATTGACCTCCAGGAAGTGAGCGAGATCTTATCTTATTACAGAAACGAGATAGGCGAGAAGATCGGTTGAGGGCCCTGCTTATACATGCGAAAAAGTTTTCTTACGTGCCCGTTCAGAAGGAGATAGAAACCGCGGAGCTGGCCGCTAAGGGTCAGAAGATCTCGTATGGAAGATGCCTTGTCCTTTTCTTGTCTTTC
>DSEZ01000039.1 GCA_011055275.1 Thermoprotei archaeon
AAGGGTTAAGTTAAAGCTTGCCCCCTTGCTCACCGCCCTACCGTTAACAAAGGCGGTTGCAGCTGGGTAAACCGTGCCTATCACGTAACCAGGTGCCTGAGGTATTGTGTAGTTCAAGGAATTTGCCCCAGCTGGCATTGAAACCACGACCGAACCGTTAACCGTTGATATTGAAACTGGAGTGCTTGACCATGAAGTCAGCTGAGCACTGCTTGGCAACGTCACGCGCACAGGCGCAGAGAAGTCCCAGTAAACGGACCAAACTTCCCCGTACTTAGAGGTCATCGCGTTCGAAGAGTAAAGCACCCCCACCTTTATGTAGCCCTCCGAGTCCACGCTAACGCCTCCCGTGGTGTAGTTAAAGGGCAAGGGCTGCGCTGGTTTTGTGCCATTGTATCCATACACAACAACAAGAGACGACGAGGTTGACCCGTTAAGCGTTAAAAACGCCCTCTGGCTCACCACGTACCAAACTTGGCTCACGAGAACAGACCCATCGGGATAAACCGTCATGTTGACCGAGTAAAGCACTGGCTGAGGCTGGACTGCATAGGTCATCGCGAAGGCGACGGCCAACACAACGATGACGATAGCGTAGCGAGATATCACGCCTTACTTGATGGCAGCTCTTAAATACGTTGCGGCCTGCTCAGGCGTGACCACGTTTATATAAGTTCCTCCTCCTATTTCATAACCCGCCCATATGGAGAGCTTTGGATAAACCTCTATGTGCCACTGAAAGCTCCTGTGCGCATCCCAAGGAAGCGGAGCCATGTGCCAAGCCAAGTTAAACGGAGGGTCGTTGAGCACCGATGCAAGGGCCCTCAGCGTTTTAGAGAGAACATCTGAAAGCGATGGTATGTCAGTACCCAGGGGAGTTGGGCCAGGCTTCTTTGGAACTATAACGAAGGAATAAGGAGTTATGCCGGCCCATGAGGCAAAGGCATAAAAAGACGCGTTCTCGTAGATCGCCCTCTGCGATTTCGACTCCTCTTCCGCTATGGTCACCAGGGATTTCCCGTCGCAGAACGCCTCGTCCTCGGCCGCTATTACCGCTGGAACGTGCTCTGAGGCAACTATTTGAGTGTGGGCATGGCTTAGGGACGCGCCCGCTTCCCTACCGTGATTTCTGAAGGGCAAGATGGACTTGATGCGGTTATCCTTGGAGAACGCCTCAACCCTGTCTAAGATGGCCCTTATGACGAGCTGTCTCTGGTCTTCAGGAGCTATCCAAAAGTGCTGATCGTGCACCGGTGACTCTATGAGTACCTCGTGATATCCATACGCCAGCCTTGTGGGCTCAACGCCGGGTGGCGCGGGCGTAAGCGACCCTTCCTGCACCGAGAAGGCAGGGTAAAGATTAGGCACGACCCTGACCAGCCAACCCCTTTTTCTCTCGTTTGGCCCGTCTGAACTAACCCTTAGTTGACCTCCTTCCCTTGTGAGCAAATAGGTAGCCGGCGGCGTTTGCTCCTCTTTTCCAGCGCAAAAGGGGCACTTTTCGCTGCCGTGTTCGGTCGCGGCCACGACCTTGAAGTCAGATGGCCTCCTGCTCCTGCTCGGCGCAAAAACCACGTATCTGTTTATTAGGTAGTCCCGCCTTAACTCAACCGACATGCATCAGTAAGGCAAGTAAAATAAAAGCGATCCGCTTGGCCGCCTTTGAAAAAAGACCTTAAGCAGCTCCCTCAGGCCACGGGCCTCTTAAACAAGTGCATGAGCTGCTTCGCGGGACCGGCTACCCCTTCGTTCTTAGCGCGAGCAATTCCCGTGATCAACTCCAAGGCAGGCGCGCAGAGCAGCGGCGCTTCCTCGTACTTCACCCAGAGGTCGATCTGAACGCGGCTCTTCAGCGGACCCTCCGCCTCTATCCAGCTGTAGTAATGCCTTCTGTCCCCCATGAAGTCAACCGGTTCCACAGCGCCCATGAAAACCGCTTGTTTTTCCTTTATAAGGGAAAGCTCATCCTGACGCCTGCGCTCGCGCGTTACCTCGTCAAGATCTGGACCTCCGGCTCCTATCTGATAAGATGAGCCAACGCTCAAGCCATTCTCTTTAAGGAGGTTGATAAGCGAGTCAAGCACTACAGACGGACTCAACTGCTCAATGGCGTAATCGCCTGCCAGAGGCAGGCCTCTCTTCCGAAAGTCATCCACGTAGCCCTGGGTCGACTGCATGCCCATGTTTATTAGGGCCTGCCCTTTTTGAAGCGCAGCTGCAACGTAATCCTCAACCCCTAAGGACGGTGGAAGGTAAAGCAGCACAACATCCGCATCAAGGGCTGAAACCCCTTTCAGCGACCTCAACACGGGCACTCCATCGGCCTTTCCAAGAGCCAGTTGCCCAAGGGCTTTTTCGCCCTTGTTCTCAACTGGATCTACCGCCGCCATGACTTTCACGTCCGATATGCCGTTATCGTCTAAGTACCTGTAGAAGTCCACGTAAAAAGAGCTCGTCGACACCACCAAGACATTTGTTGCCATACTATATGGAGATATATCATATATATGTATATAGCTCCGCAACACCAAAAAGCGCCTCCCATGCTCCCGTGACCGATATGGCCAAAATTCACGTTGACATCCTCACCCCAAAGTACGCTCTTTTCATGAAAAACGTGCTGGAAAGGCTAAAACAAAATCATGACCTGATGATTACGGCAAGAGATTACTCTGAATTAAACGAACTACTTGGGCGCGTTGGTATAAACGCCAAGGTAGTTGGAAGGCACGCAGAAAGCAAAGAGGACAAGCTCAGGGAGAGCCTTAACAGATCGCTTGAGCTGGAAGGGCTTTACAAAGGGGTGGACATTGCCTTTGCGCAGGCCTCTCCGGAAACCGCACGTGTGGCATTCGGCCTTGGAGTACCCTATTACCTAGTGCACGACTCTCCCCATGCCGAGGCGCAAAGCAGGTTGACCGTTCCGCTGGCAACCGCCGTGCTCACGCCGTTTCCGGTCTACGCGCGCCACTGGAGGAAATACGGGGCTAGGCAGGTCATCAAGTACAGGTCACTGGACCCCATGGCTTGGATAGGGTGGGCCTCGAAGTTGCCAAATCCGGTGAACGCCGGCAAGGGAGGGAGGGGGCTCGTTGTGATAAGAGAAGAGGAGTACAAGGCCTCTTATCTCGAGGGTAAGAGGACAAACCTTCAAAGCCTCGCCGTAGACTTGGCCCACCTCGGCTACGACGTGGTCTACGCCCCAAGGTACAACGCAGAGATCGACCTCCCTGGCGTCATAACCGTGAGATCA
>DSEZ01000040.1 GCA_011055275.1 Thermoprotei archaeon
AAAGTGGCATCCCGAACCCTCTCATCCCGCCTGGGAACAACTATGGTAACCGCACCCGGCCAGTACCTTTCGGCAACCCTAATGGCCATGTCGTTGAAGACCCCTACTTCAAAGGCTTTTTCTCTAGAGTACGTCAGCACAGGATACGGCTTCATTTCTCTTTCTCCCTTGGCCCTATTCGTGGCCTCCACCGCCTGACGAAGGGTAGCATCACCTCCCATGCCATATACGGTGTCAGTAGGATAAATTACGAGTTTGCCCTCGCGAAGAGCACGCCTTACGTCACCCTCCCATGTTTCGCTGCTCTTGTAAATCATACGAAGTAAGTTGCTCTGCTTTTAAGTGGAACGGAAGACGAAGACGGACTCGTAACCCTATTATATCATGCCAAGCTTATAGTATGGTAGTCTCTGGTAAGCTGTTCCTTATCATCAAACCGATGCCCATAGATGAGATAGCCAGGCGTCTCAGCGGATACCGTGTATCCCAAGAACCACCGCAAGGCGCTCCTCAGGACTTCAAGTTCGTCACCGAGGTAAAGGCGCTCTCAAGAAGGGGAGCAAGCCTGACCGGTGTGATATCTTATGATTCTGTGATAGACGTAAACCAACACGGTCAAGTCATTAAAGTACCGAAAACTTACGAAGCGCCGTTTCTTTTTACCCCGTACTCATCTAGGATGTACTTAACGGTCGTCGCGAAAAAGTGGAGAGCTAACGCCATAGCAAAAAAGATCAACGACATAATCTTTGTGGAAAAGAACGTGGTTCCGATGTCAGTCCCACCAAGGTTAATGGCATCAATGATAGCTCAGAAGATTGAAGACCAAGTCGTGACGTTCTTCGATGGGATACAGTCCGTAGACAAACTCTCCCTTTATGGGGAATCCCTCTCTGAATCGGCTCTGTATGAAAACTATTACAAGAACGGCGGCATATGGTACACGGTTGCTCGTTCAAAGCACTATGGGCAAATTGTCGGGCTCGGCAGAAATGGTGTCGTTGTGGCTTTTAGCCTTAAGGAGGTAGACAAGTTCTTCGACTACGTGGAGGGCGAAGTCATCCCGTCGTTGGGAGAGCAAGTTGCAGGCGCCAATATATCCGGTCAAGGATAAACCAGCACTTGGCTTGCGCCTTGAAGGACGCGAAAAGGCCATCGTAATATCTGATCTCCACATAGGATTTGAAAGCCAGCTCGCTGAGAGGGGGGTTACCGTGCCCCCTCAGACGCAAAGCCTTCTAAGGTCTGTTTTATCGGTTGCAAAGGACCAAAAGGCCTCAAGACTAATATTTGTCGGCGACGTTAAGGCGAGCGAGGCAAAGAGCTATGCAGAAGAGTGGCAGGACGTGCCAACGTTCTTCGACAGCCTATTATCAGAAGGATTTTCCGTTGACGTCATACCGGGAAACCACGATGGAGGGCTAGAACTCATGCTTCCCTCGGGCGTGAACTTTCACTCTCCGAGGGGAATGATCATAAAGGTTGAGGATGGATCCAGGATAGGGCTATTTCACGGCCATGCTTGGCCCGCTCCGGACCTCTTCTCAGCGGACTTCTTGGTAATAGGGCACAACCACTGGGCAGTGGAACTAAAAGACCAGCTCGGCGCTAGGGCAAGGGCACCCGTCTGGGTAGTGTCAAAGGTCAACAGGGAACAAATGGTGAGCTCTTTCCTCCAATTTTCCTCCATTCAGTTCGACGATCCTATGAGGAAGTTCCAAGAGCTTTTCGGAGAAACTCCGAACGATCCAACCGTCATCTCAATGCCCGCTTTCAACCCATTTTTGAGGGGAAGACCACTGAACCCATTTAACGGCACGGATTACGGGCTCGGCCCTCTCATAAAGGAAAAAGCACTTCAGATAGAGGAAGCCGAGGTATTCATGCTAGACGGAACGTACCTCGGAAAGGTAAGTCAGTTGCCCTCCTTACTCGTCCTCGGGAGGAGGGGCGCCTTTGAGCGCTAGCTCGATTTGCTCTATAAACTGAGGCTCAGGAAGAGCTCCAACGAAGTGGTAGTTCTCGTTGACTATCATCTTTGGAACGGACATCACGCCGTACTTGTCGGCTAAGTCGGGAAACTCCATGGCCTCCACCATGTCAGATGTTATGAGGGGGTTTTCTATGGCCATTTGATGTGCCATTCTCACAGCCCTGGGGCAGTACGGGCAAGTCGGCGTCACGTAAACCTCTATGTGCACTGGCTTATCTATAGCCTTCACCCTGGCTTTTCCGGCCGGGCTCAGCCTGGACTTGCCGCTGGAAACGTCGATTATATCATCTATAAAAGCTGAAAACTCATGACCAGCGGGAAGTCCGAAATAACGAACGTGATAATCCTTGTACCCATCGCCAAGTATGATCACGGCAGGAGCCTTATCGACCCCAAACTTCGCTGCGGTCTTCTGGTCATGGTCAACGTTAACAACCTCGACCTTTATTTGGGGGCTGGCATTGGAAAGCTCCTTGGCCAGCTCGGCCTCCTCGCCGCAATACTCACAATCATTATCCTTAACGAATACCATCAGTACAACTGGACCCTTGAGTTTCTCCTTGAATATGTTTTCCAAGGTTTTCATGTCTTCTTCGCTAATGAGCGTCGTAGACGTAAGTTATCACCGCGTTTTAGCCGCAATCATCCTTTTAACCTTTTTTGTATCAAATGAGGAATCTTTTATTTGAATTAAAGAGGACCGAAAAAGAACACCGCCAAGTTCAAACAGATGATGCAAGAAAATACCCTGCCCTTACAAGCGGGCTTCTCCGTTCACAGCAGTGCCTACCCTACTGGCGCAACGCATATAGACCCTCAGCACGCTATCGCAGAGGCGTGATCCTGCCTATTTCTTGGACTTATTTTTCTCATTACTGGGATTTTCGTAGAAATCGCGTACCCTTAGCTCCCGATAGGGTTAAATCGGTCAAACCACTCTCACATGAGTTGCAGGCCAACAAGGAAGCCCCGCACATCCTCGTGAAAGAGGTAATACTTGAGGACTTCATGTCATATGAGTACGCTAGGATACCGCTTAGGCCAGGTCTCAACGTCATAACCGGCCCGAACGGTTCTGGGAAGTCGTCAATCCTAATTGGGATCTCGGTCGCGCTAGGACAAACCTATACCGAAAGATCAAAAAAGCTCGCCGACCTCATACGCAGGGGCGCATCAGCGGCGAGAGTGAGCATCGTTTTCGACAACTCGCCTAAGAACGGGAGGCGGCCAGTGCCAAGCGGAAGGGCTGACGACTACGTAGTTTCGAGGTACATAAAGGCAGATGGCACTAACTGGTTTGAGGCTGAGGGAAGGGAAGTAAGCAAGCTTCAACTTTCCTCGATCCTAGGAAGGTTTGGCATAAACCCAAATGACAGCCTAATAATAATGCATCAAAACATGATAGAGAACTTCAGCGCGTTTTCACCACAGGAGATACTGACCTTATTCGAGGACGCTGTCGGCATATATCCTCTTCGCCAGAGCCTCATGGAAGCGAAAAAGAGATTGGAGAGCATAAAGGGGCCAACACCTGAGGAAATAGAAAGCGGTAAGCAGAACCTCGCGTACTGGGCAGCCCTTCATGAGAAGTATCAAAGAAAGCTGGAACTATCAAAGAGGCTCGCACAGCTTGAAGGAGAGCTCGCCTGGGTAAGGCTAGAAGAAGAACAAAACACGATCAAATCTCAGAAGCAAAGGCTTGACCTACTCCAGCAACAACTGGGCAAGCTAGAGCAGGAAAGGGAGGGTTTGGAAAAGGCGTTAGAAGACATAAGGGGCCTGAAGCCAAATGAAACAGAATTTAGGGACCTTCTGGAGAAAGCCATATCGATAGCCTACGACGAAGGCAGAAAGACCGAAATGATGAGACAGGTCAAGGAAACCATATCAGAGGTAAAATCTAGGCTTTTGAAGTTGGAGGCGGAAGCGGAAGAGCTCGAAGCCCAAGTGACCGGATACCAAAGGCCCGCACAGCTCAGAGAGGAAAGCGATGTGATAAAGGAACAGCAGGAGCTAAAGGCCGTTATCGCCACCCTTAATGATGTTAACGATGCCACCGAAGAAACTTACAACAAAATGAGCAAAGAGCTTTCCGATCTAGTAGAGAAGGCCAAGCTGGTAGAGGAAAACAGAAAATCGCTTATGCAGGAAGTCGCTTACAGGGAGAAGCTCTGGATGGAGAACCTAAGGAAACTGATCGACGCGGTGGGCGATGGATACAAGCGGGTGCTGTCAAGCGTGGGCGGGGCAGGCTACCTAAAGCTGGTAGGCTACAAGGAGGGAGGCGATCCCAACGAAGCTGGGCTCG
>DSEZ01000041.1 GCA_011055275.1 Thermoprotei archaeon
ATTTATGAGCGGGCCATAAGTGCTCACTTGGTTCGGCTGCAAAACCGCGCTTGAAGCCGCAGCCGGAGCTACTACGCTTAGGAGGAATATTGCTGCTATTAATAAAGAGTAGATTTTCTGCATTTTACAAAGGCTTGGCTAAAGGCTTAAAAGTATTTCGATCCTTACAAGAAAAAACCATGTGATAGGAGCTTGCACTTTTTAAAGATTCCTCAAGAATCGATACAGATCGTAATACCAAACCATGGAGCGCTAGCGAGCTACCCGTTCTCATGGATTCGATTCGCTCGGCGATCAAACCGCCGGCTAAGCTGACCTTACCATGCTTGGGCTTCTCGCCTGGCTTCAACTCAATAGATTAAATCAGTCGCCGAAAACGTTAAAACGAGTAGCAGAAAATATTTAGACCCAATGGCAAAGAGGGAGAGGCAGCGTAAAAAGCAGAGGACAAGGGATCCGCTTGCTAGGTTCAGCGAGGATGAGCTTGAGTATCTTTACAAATTCTTCGTAGAGAACCAAAGCGTGTCAGACATCGCTCTCTCAAGGGACCCTGCCATATTTGAGAAAAAAACCATGTGGAAATACACCAAGAACAAGATATATTCGCTTATATGGAAACTGCGCTACCTTCTTGAGCAAAAATACGGATCAAAACTTAACGATAACGGCGTAGATGCGACCGCGGCCAAGCTTCTAAAAAAGAAGTTAAAACAAGCAGCTAAATCTCGAAGACTTGCATCCCAACGCGCGGACGCATTGTTTATAAGCGTGTAAAGCGTATCAATCGGTGAAAGGTTTGGCTTTGCAGACTTCTAAAGAGGGTGAGGTACCCCTTCTAATTTTGAAGGAGGGTACCAAGAGGACGTCAGGTGCCGAAGCGCTGCGCTCCAATATAGCGGTTGCTAAGACCGTTGAGGAAACCCTGAAGACTTCGCTCGGCCCTAAGGGCCTTGACAAGATGCTAGTCGACAGTTTTGGTGATGTTACCATAACTAACGATGGCCACACCATCGTCAAGGACATGGAGGTGCAGCATCCGGTGGCTAAGATGCTCGTCGAGGTGGCCAAGGCTCAAGACCTTGAGGTTGGCGACGGCACGACGACCGCAGTTGTCCTCTCTGGGGAGCTTCTCAGCAAGGCAGAGGACCTGCTGGACGACAACGTCCATCCCTCTTTGATAATAAGCGGCTACCAAAAGGCCAGCTATTGGGCTCTTGAGGAACTTGACAGGATATCCACTAAGATAGATCCCCAGGACAGGGAAAAGCTCATGGAACTGGCAGAGACTTCCCTCTCCAGCAAGGTCGTTGCAGGTGGGAAGGGATTAGACTACCTGAGCTCCTTGGCAGTTGACGCTGTGCTTCAGGTCGCACGCCAAGTTAACGGCAAGTACTACGTGGACTTAGACGACATAAAGGTAGAGAAAAAGAAAGGAGAGTCCCTTGAAGACTCTAAGCTCATAAAGGGGATAGTGCTTGATAAGGAGGTCGTTCATCCGGGCATGCCGAGGCTCGTAAAAGGGGCCAAGATAGCCATAGTTAACGCTGCCATGGAAGTTGAGAAGCCTGAGACGACCGCTAAGATACAGATAACTTCTCCAACTCAGCTCAAGTCATTCCTTGACGAGCAAACGAACATGCTAAAGGAGATGGTCAACAAGGTTGCGGCCACCGGCGCAAACGTGCTCATATGCCAGAAGGGTATTGACGACATCGCCCAGCACTTCTTGGCTAAGGCCGGTATCCTCGCCGTGAGAAGGGCAAAAGAGAGTGACATGGACAAGCTCGCAAAGGCAACCAACGCAAGAGTCGTCACGAGCTTCAACGAGCTCACAAGCGCCGACCTGGGCAGCGCCGAAATAGTCGAAGAACGCAAGGTTGGAACCGAGAAAATGGTATTCATAGAGGGATGCGCAAATCCCAAGGCCGTTACCATCCTCTTAAGAGGGGGTAGTGACATGCTACTTGATGAGGCAGAAAGATCAATACACGATGCGCTGTTTGTTATAAAGAACGTGCTCGAGGACGGTAAGATAGTTGCTGGAGGCGGAGCCCCCGAAGTTGAGCTCAGCATAAGGCTCAAGGAAAGAGCAAAAGCACTAAGCGGTAAGGAGCAGCTCGCGGTCATGAAATACGCGGAGGCCTTTGAGGTCATCCCCACGGTGCTGGCTGAGACCGCCGGCCTGTCCCCTCTCGACGCCATGGTCAAGCTCAGAGCGCTTCACATGGAGGGAAAGGTGAACTACGGCGTTGACGTCGTTAAAGGAGAACTAGCTGACATGGTAGAGAGGAAGATAATAGATCCAACGAAGGTAAAGGCACAAGTGATCAAATCAGCTACCGAGGCCGCCGTAATGATACTTAGGATAGATGACGTAATAGCGGCCGCTGCTCCACCTCCAGCTCCTCCTAAGTCGGGAGAGGGAGGCATGGGTGGAGAGGAGTATTAAAATAGGGCCTCCGTGGTTGACAAAATACGAAAGAACCAGGATAATAGGTGCAAGGGCGCTCCAACTAAGTCTTGGTGCGCCTCCGCTTCTTCCAAAGGAAAAACTAAAAGGTATGAACGAACTTCAGATAGCTGAGGCCGAGCTTGACAACGGCGTGCTACCGATGCTCATATACAGAAAGAAACCAAACGGGGAGACGCAAGTCCTAAGCCTTTCTGAACTAAACAAGGCAAAGTAATTTTTTTAGGGTATAAATGCCGCAAGCATTAAACGGCTCTAGATGGCTTATTCATGCTTTCATTTGGCTCGCAGCCGTCGGTGGAAAAGGAAGTATTCTCAAGGTTCTCGGTTCGCGAAGAATATATAGGTTCATCAGGATGGCAGTTTCTGGTCGAGAAAACGGATGATTTCAAGCTTCGGTTCAAGGACCTCTACTTCAGCCTTAGAGAGTTAGGCTTTTGGGCCTTTGCGCGCAAGCAACAAGACCTTGTTCTAATAAGCATAGTAAAGGCAACTCCTCATAAAAAAAGAAATCCCTGGATATACATTGGACTCCTTGCGGTAACGCTTGCTAGCGTGGCGGTTTCTGGATATGAGCTTTCGATCGCATACTTCATGGCGCTTGGTATAAAAGCTTCTTCAGCATCGGTTGCGCTCACAACTGCGGAGTTCGTGATAAGCCTTCTCGCCATTCTTGGCATACACGAAATGGGACATAAGTTCGTAACGGAGAGGTGCGGAGAAAGAGCGTCATGGCCTTACTTCATACCGGGGCCGCCTTACCTGCTGGGAGCCGGCTTCCTGGGCATAGGGACTTTCGGGGCCGTCATAATGGCAGAGGAACCACCTCTCAACAGGGACCACCTGTTCGACCTAGGCGCAAGCGGACCCATGGCCGGGTTCGTAGCTTCGGTTGTAGCTGCAGCCATAGGAGTCGCGCTTTCCCCTCCCTTGGCAATGCCCTCTGCACTTCAGAGGTTAGGTCAAGATTACGCCATATTTTATAGGGTTCCCCTACTGATCCAGATCTTTTTCGCGTTAAAGGGACAATCGCCCTACTACTCCGCACTTAATCCAATCCTCATAGCCAGCTGGATCGGCATGCTAGTGACCTTCCTGAACCTGCTTCCAGCCGCCCAGCTCGATGGAGGACACGTTTTCAGAAGCTTTTTAACCCAAAGCCAAATGATGGCCCTCTCCGTCATGGTGACCATACTCATGTTTTTCATAGGTTATTGGCTAATGGCCTTGCTGGTACTGCTCATGGCGTTCTTCCCAGATCCCGGCGCTCTAGAAGAGGTGACGCCCCTCAGCAAAGGAAGGAAGTCATCACTGCTTCTGATCCTCGCGGTCATACTCTTGACAGCAATAGTAATCTGAAGAACATCAGATCAAGCCAGCAGACCGCATATTTCTCTTATTGCCTCTTTGACGGCCTGTGCAGCTTGAACCTCGTTTTTTGAGCCAGTGCATATCGCCTTACCTGAGCTGAACACGATGAAGACAACGCCGTAATTCCTGTAGATTAGACCGGGAAACTCCTCGGGTTCATATACAGCTCCCTTGAGTGCCATCCCAAGCCTTTCTAAGTCTATGCGCTCGCCGAGAGAAAAAGATGTAACCACGTTATTGATAGCGACCTTTGGCTCGCGCTTGAGTCCAACCCCATTCTTTTTTAGAAACGAAGCCAAGTTCCTTGACGACCTTTTTACGTCTTCCTCGCTTCTAGCGCCAACTATAACAGCTTTACCAGACGAAAAGACCAATATGGTCACCCGAGGGTTTACAAACCTAAGCTGGATTGCAGGAAACTTCTCGGGTTGATAACGGAGATAAGGATTTTTATTGACCAGCGCGTACAAATCAATGGGCTGGCCAAGCGAGACTGATGCCACAATGTTTTCCACGTTCAACTCGCCTTTCATGGGGTCACATTACGAGTTTCTGAGTTTAAGAGCATTTCTACAATGCGGAAGGGGGGATTCGAACCCCCGCGGCCAACGGCAACGGATTTCTTACCCTGAGGCCCTAAGTCCGCCCCCTTGGACCAGGCTCGGGCACTTCCGCAATTAATAACTTTTATTTTAATTTAACCTTATCGGGGCTTAGGGGCCGAGAGCCCTTCTTCGTGAAAGAGGATAGCTGGCCCCTTATAAAAACGTCTCTGTACTTAGACAAAGTTACCTAGCAACACGATAATTACTTGCGAACTAGAGTGTGCTTGGTGTGCGGGACCAAGGTTGAGCTGAAGCCGTCGGATCGGGAATTCACGTGCCCCTCGTGCGGTTCCTGGTTTAACAGGGATGTTGCATCGGCTTTGGTGATAAAAGATTCGGCTTTGGTAATATAAAGATAACGGGGCTCTGCCTACGGAACATAGGCGAGACGCCCGGGGATAAGCGCGCCTCCACAAGTAGCATGATGGAATACTTGCAAAGTATTCCTCATGTGAAAGCAAGCGCGGCGATGAACCGGGAAGCCCTG
>DSEZ01000042.1 GCA_011055275.1 Thermoprotei archaeon
GGTGGGCTACGCCCTAGGGATCCCTTCCATAGGTGTTGCGAAGTCGATGCTCATAGGAAGCGTCGCGGACGATCGGGTGATTGACAAGGAAACCGGAGAAGTTCTGGGGGCCGTTATTAGAGATGGAAAAAAAGCCTATTACGTATCGTCTGGAAACCGCGTAAGCGTTGCCTCTTCAGTGGAACAACTAAGGGGATCGTATCCGGAGGTGCTTAAAAGGGCCCATAATCTGTGCACCGTGGAGGGCCATGTCCATACCTGAGATAGAGTCGCTTGGCATATTCATATTCGTGTTCGGGGGAGTAGCGTTTAGAAACGTGCTCAGGCTGAAGCAGCCCATATGGCTTTTCTTCCTGATAGGTGCGCTGGCCACCGTGGCGCTTGGCGTGCTAACACCGCAGCAAGCCTACCAGTCAATAGACCTGCAGGTCATAGTTTTTCTCTTTTCCATGTTCATCATAGCCTCAGCGCTCAAGATGTCCGGTTTGCTAGGAGAAGTTGGAGCGCTCATAAGCAAGAGGTCATCCGGTTGGCCTTCTCTAGTCCTTTTTTTCCTCATATTTTCGGTGGCGTCCGCCTTTCTCATGAACGACCCATTGGCCATAATAGGGACGCCGGTTGGTCTTTACCTCTCGGGGATTGCTGGGGTCGAGGCTTTTCCCTTCCTTTTGGCACTTGCATTTGCGGTCACAACGGGCAGCGAGATGACGCCCATGGGAAATCCCCAAAATCTTCTGGTGGCGGTTGAGAGCGGCATGCGCGCCCCCATGATAGAAATGACTCAGTGGCTTCTCCTGCCCACCGTTGTCAACGCGGCGCTGGCATTAGCTGTGCTCAGGGTGGCATACAAGCGCTCAAGGCCTGCAGGCGATCCCGCGATTGAGCTCCTAACCGCTAAGGACAAGAGGCTCAGGAGGGTTGCCATAGCGGGGGTAGCGGTAACGGTGATAGGTCTCTTTGTTGTGAACTGGCTGCAGCTCTTGGGGTACAACCCTCCGCTTGACATAAGCGGAGTAGCTCTCCTAGGAAGCGCCATTGTGCTTGGCCTCGGGGGAAAGGAGAGAGAGCTCCTTTACGACGTCGATTGGGGCGTGCTGGTCATGTTCGCTGGTCTGTTCGTAGTTACTCAGGGAATGTGGAATTCTGGGCTGGTAAGGGCGATTGCCGGCATTATACCGCCTCCCACGCCCAACGGTAGCCTCGCCCTCATAATGCTACCCTCCATTGTCTTAAGTCAGATCATAAGCAACGTTCCAATGGTCGCACTTTACATGCCCCTTATGAGGGAGGCTGGTTTTGGCCCCACCTCGTATAGGGCGTGGGCAACGCTGGCCGCTGGAAGTACCCTTGCCGGAAATCTAACGCTAATGGGAGCAGCGAGCAACCTGATAATAGTTCAGGAAGAGGAAAAGCACAGGGGGAAGTCCAGCATGGATTTTTGGAGATTTGCGGTTTACGGTCTTCCCCTTACGGCACTGAACTGCTTGGTCCTATACGCGTTTCTCTTTCTACGGGATAAGGATTTGAATCGTCGATTGGTCTATCGTATCATTGGTCCCCGCAGCGTTATCAGTAGGATAACCAGTGCTAGCGCCCTATCGATTTCATAAGCTGCACCAAGCACGTCTCCGTTCGTGAACTTAAACGCCCGGTTAAAGTAAGCGGCCACCGCGGGAAAGATCAGGACGCCTACGAGAAAAGCTATGAGACCGCCGTGGGCCTGAAGGAAGAGCGGAATCGACGGGACTAGGGTCAGTAAAAGAGCGGGCCACATCATCGGTCTCCTGGATTTAACGGTTTTAATGAACTGATCTCCTAAGCCTGAGTCGTTAAGCGGGGTTCCCACGAGGGCCGCCTCGAGAATGCCAAAAGATGCCAAAGCCGATGACATGGCCAGCGCTCCGCTCGGCGCATATGAAAGCGAGGTCACAGTTACGATAAGCGTGAAGGTTAAGAAAGCCAATGCCCCGGTTCCAGTGAACTTATCTCTCATGATTTCGAGCATCCTCTTGGGGTCTTTTGTTGCCCTTGCCATCCACGCATCACCTGCATCTATGAGCCCGTCAAGGTGATTGAACCCTTCAACTAACTCCGCGGTGGCTAGAGATAGAGCGGCAGCCACAAGGCGTGGCAGGCCCAGCCATGGAAGAAAAAAAGCTGCTGACGCTAGCCCGATTCCACCCTCTATCAGTGGATAAAGGTAAAACGAGGAGAAGTCCAGTTCCTCGGACTTCACGGGGATTATGGTTAGAAAGGCAAGCGCCGATTTCCAGTTCGCCAATCGACGCACCTCCAGCATCTCCATGATCTTGTCGACGTCCACGTTCTTCCTAAGCAGTTCTTCCGCTTTTGCGACGGAGCTCAAGATCGACGACAGTGGATCGGTTTTTTCTTTGGGTTCCGGTAACTCCTTCCTTTGCCTTACACCTTCCAGCAAGCGGTTAGTCAGAACGTCGTCGTAGAAGACGGCATGGTGGATGAGCGTAGCGTACACGTTATTCATGTGGCAGCCTTCCCAACCATAATCCGTTTTGAAGAGCGGTTTTCCACCCTCTTTCCAGTCCGTCTCCCAACTCGTTCTTCCCTTGTGAATTTCGAAGCCGTCAGCCCTTCCACCTAAGTCGTCCGTGGCCGCGTTCCTCCTCACCACTTTTTCGTTGCTGAAGATCGTTGTGTGAGGGAGGAGCGACAGCCCCTCGTCTTCTCCAGGTCCCTCGCCCTCAAGCCCAAGGGGGTCAACGAGCCTTGAGCCAATCATTTGAGCCCCTCCGCATATGGCCACTATGGGCTTGCCTTCCCGATGGGCCTGCATAATGGTTTCATCGATGCCCTTTTCCCGCATCCACCGTAAGTCAGAGCGAGTGGACTTTGATCCAGGCATGACCACGATGTCTGCGCTCTTTAGGTCTTCGGGTGTTGTGGCGTATACCAGCGACACATCGGGCACGTACCTGAGGGGTTCCACATCTGTAAGTATGGAAGCTCCCGGATACCTCACCACGGCAACCTTGATGGGCCCGCTTCCCCAGTTCTTTACGTCCAATGAGTCCTCCGACCACGAGGAGACATCGCTCTCGTAGGGAATCACGCCAAGCACTGGTACCCCTGTGAGCTTCTCGATCTTCGATGGGCCATCTCCCAGAAGTGAGGGGTCTCCTCCCATCTTGTTTATAATAAAGCCCTTGACCCTACGCCTCCAGTTTTCCGGAAGCAAGAAGTAAGTGCCATAGAGGGAGGCAAACACGCCTCCCCTCTCGATATCCCCTACAATTACCACCGGAGCGTCCACGAGTTCCGCTGTCCTCATGTTAGCTATGTCGCGATCGTAGAGGTTTATCTCAGCAGGCGATCCAGCTCCTTCGATTATCATGAAATCGTGGCTTGAGAGCCTCTTCATGGCGTGCGAAGCAATTAAGAGGCCTTGGCTTACCACGTTCTCGTAATAGGCGTTAACCGAGAAGTCGCCAACCCATTTTCCATATATTATGAGGGATGACGTGAGGTTCCCTCTGGGTTTCAGCAGTATGGGGTTCATGTCCACCGAGGGTTCCTCTCCTGCCGCTATGGCCTGAACCGCCTGTGCAACGGCCATCTCGCCGCCCTCGTCGTCAGGCCCTCCTCTTCTCGCCACGTATGAATTAAGCGACATGTTCTGAGTCTTGAAGGGAGTGACCGAGTAGCCCTCATGTCTTAAGAGCGAGCAGAGGGCGGCGACGATCGTGCTCTTTCCTGCTCCGGAAGACGTCCCCTGTATCATGAGAGCCTTCATGAGATCTGAGGGGCATCTGCATATAAGGGGACCGGAAATCGAAAAATATTGGCTTCTCGAAAGCCGTATATCCTCCTTAAGTAAAGATCAAGAATTGATTAAGAGCGAAGGCCCAGCCATCATAACAAAAGACCTCACGAAGATCTTCAAGAGCGGGCTATTTCAGAAAACTGAGTTTAAGGTGGTTGACTCGGTCAACTTGACGGTTGAAAGGGGAGAGTTCTTCGGCCTTCTCGGCCCCAACGGAGCAGGCAAGACTACGCTCATAAAGATAATAAGCACTCTGACGATTCCCACGTCGGGAATAGCGCTCGTTAACGGGTACGATATCATCAAGCAGGAGAGGGAGGTCCGCAACTCCATAGGGTTGGTCGGAGTGGGAGAAAGGATCTTCTATTGGAGGCTTACCGGAATGCAGAACTTACTTTTCTTTTCATCGCTTTACAACATACCGCTGAAGGAGGCAGAAAGTAGGGCTGAGGAGCTGCTTAAGATGGTTGGGCTTTACCAGTTTGCGGATACTAGGTACATGAACTACAGCACGGGAATGCAGAGGAAGCTTGCTATAGTGCGCGCCTTACTTACCGATGCACCCATACTTCTGCTCGATGAGCCAAGCATAGGCCTGGATCCCATCTCGGCGAAGCAGGTCAGGGAGTTCTTAAAGGAACAGGTACAAAGGAAGATGGGAAAGACGGTCGTGCTTACCACGCACTACATGGAGGAGGCTGAGCAGCTCTGCGACAGGGTGGGATTCATGAGCAGGGGGAAGCTCGTGGCGGTTGGTTCACCTTCAGAGCTTAAGGACAAGATGAAGCAGGAGAACGCGGTGGTCATAAGGCTTGAAAATGGCGGACCTTGGGTCGTGGACAAGCTCGGCCTTCAGAAGGCCTGGTGGAGCGGCGAGGGCGGTGATCCGACTGGAAAGGGTACCCTAAGGGTGGTCGTTGAAAGCGATAATGAGGTACCTGAGCTCATAAAGTCTCTCATAGACTCCGGCGTAAAGATAGTTGAGGTGAAGATGGAGGAACCGTCGCTTTATGACGTCTTCGTGAAGGTGGCTGGCTCTCAAGTTCAGGTAGAGGGCCCAGTTCATAAACCCATGTTTGGTAGGAGGAGGGAGTGATCAAAACGGTCAACATTAGATCGGTTTTACAAAAGCTGTACGCCTTCGTGGTCATAAGGGGTTTTGACGTCTGGATAAGCTACAAGACGCAGGTAGTGTTCACGGTCTTGGGCTGGCTTCTCCCGGTTTTTTCTTACTACTTCATAGGCGTCATGTACAAGAA
>DSEZ01000043.1 GCA_011055275.1 Thermoprotei archaeon
GCTTCTTCCCAGACGCGCAGTTGAGGGACGTGCCTCCCACTTCCGTTGAGTTGCTTCGTCGCGCGCGCGACATAGCAAAGAAAGAGGGATTAAAGTACGTTTACGTGGGCAACGTACCAGGGGAAGATCAAAACACGTACTGTCCTTATTGCGGTAACCTTTTGGTCAGGCGCGAGGGCTTCAGCTCTCAGGTAGTAGGCCTTAACGACGGTCATTGCTCCAAATGCGGGGCTAATATACCGATCGTTCTCGATTAATCAAAATATAAAAATTGGTTCAGTTTTTATTGTAATTGTGGAGTCGTTGTGGTCCTGTTGGAGCGGGTGATGGTGCCCAGGTCAGGCTGTACTTGTTACTGGAGTCTCTCTTAACGATCCCGCGGAACGCCCATATTTGGAGCAGAGAGCCCACAAGCTCTGGCGTTATCTGCGAGTTTATCTTCGAGGTTACCCAGTCAGCGACTTCTTTGTCGGTTTTCGATCCCTCCGCAAGCGCGCTGTAAACCGCCCATCCTAAACCTGGGAAACCCATTTGCTCTGGCTGACGGGCACCGAACCAAGGGCCACTAAGGCTGGACCTTGCCCCGAAGCCCGGACCGTAGCCGGGGGCTAAGCCGTACGCGCGGATGCAGTTTCCTCTTGGCGTATCTATCACCAGATATCGTATAGTAGATACTTAAAAGCATATCGTATAGTAGATATATCCAATTTTGAAACTCGATATTGGTTAATCTGAGCAGAACAGACATACGCATCCTCCCGAACGCGCGGAGTTTAGAATTGCCGTAATGCGTACTGATGGTTATGTGATGTTCCGAGGAGGGTTGAAGAAGCCTGCCTTTTGAGTGGGGGACGGGAAGCTTCGGGCTGGTAAAAAGTTATGCAAATCCGGCCCTATTGATGGGGAGGCCAGCGAACTTAAGCCAAGAAGTGCCCTTGCATCGGGAGGTTAAAGCGGTTAAGACGATCTGGATAAGGGAGTCGGAGTTCTCGTTTTAAGGCATGTAGGAGAACATGGGTTTGAGTTAGCGCAGGGAGAAGCGAAACTTCACACGTTCAGGGGAGAGTGGAAGAAGGTATCTTCAATGATAGCTCAGAGAGACCTTAAGGAGGTGGCAGCTCCAACTGGGGTCGGGGAAGGCCTCGACGCATGGACTGCAGAGGTGGCTACCGCTATGTAGACCATGAAAGCGGATTAGGACGCGAGTAGGTTCGGTGTTGAGCAAAGTCCCGCCTGTAGGCGCAAATGGTCACGAGCTAAACAATACCGGCTTTCGGAGGTGGGGCCACGGAGATTTGAACTCCAGTCCCGTGGGCCCAAGCCACGTAGCCTACCATGCTAGCCCATGGCCCCAAGCCTCGAGCGGGATTTGAACCCGCGACCTTCGCCTTACCAAGGCGACGCTCTAACCAGGCTGAGCTATCGAGGCAAAAAAAACTTGCCTGCGCATTTATCTCTTTCGCTTAAGCTGGAACGTCCTTGTAAAGGTAGAGCATGAGGTCAACAAGCCTGTTGGAGAATCCCCACTCGTTATCGTACCAGCCTATGACGTTCACCAGCCTACCTCCTACGACCATGGTTCCGAACGGGTCGAATATGGAGGAGTGAGGATCGCCAACGATGTCATGGGATACTATGGGTTCGGTGGCGTAGCCCACTATGCCCTTCATGTATCCCTCTGATGCTTTCTTGAAGGCATCGTTGACCTCCTGAACTGTCACGTCTTTCTTTAGGTACGCGACCAACACGGTTATGGAACCGTCAGGCGTCGGTACCCTCAAAGAGAAGCCGTTCATCTTTCCGTTGAGCTTGGGTATGACCTGTCCAATCGTCTTAGCGGCACCCGTGGTTGTGGGTATGATGTTTTGAGCAGCTGCCCTCGCCCTTCTGAGGTCGGAGTGAGGCAAGTCAAGTATCCTCTGGTCGTTGGTGTAGGAGTGCGTGGTAGACATGAGACCGAACTCTACTCCAAAGGCATCATCAAGTACCTTTACCATCGTGTCAAGGCAGTTGGTGGTGCACGATCCCATTGATATTACGGTGTGCTTGTTGGGATCGTAGATGTCGTGGTTAACGCCCATCACTATAGTTGCATCGGCATCTTCAGACGGAGCTGATATTATCACCTTCTTTGCCCCGGCGGCCAGATGGCCTGCTGCCTTCTCCCTCTTGGTGAAAAGACCAGTTGACTCTAGGACAAGCTCAACTCCGAGGTCTTTCCATGGGAGAGCGGTAGGTCCCTCCTTTATAGCGAGGACCTTCACTTCGTTCCCGTCAATTATGAGGGAGTTGCCCTTTGCCTCAACAGTTCCCGGGTATATTCCAAACACGGAGTCATACTTAAAGAGGTAAGCCAACGTCTTCGCGTCAGTTATGTCGTTTACAGCCACTATCTTGAACTTCTTCTTGAACTCTTCGTTTGACATGGCCGCCCTGTAGAAGTTTCTTCCGATTCTGCCGAACCCATTTATGCCGACTTTGATTACCATTTTCACGGAAGTGAACTACACACGTATAAAGGTTTATTTGTCTCTAACAATATTCTGTCACCGAAAAATATTTTCTCATTAGCGTCCTAATGTTCATAACGTGTCAGAGCTATCTGCGTTTGCTAAGGCCGTCATTCGCACGAAGGGCAGAGGCCTGGTAGTGCTAATGGGAGACGAGGGCAAAGAGGAAGCTATCATCGATGAGCTAGTTGGCATTTACGGTAGTGCCATCAGAATAGGGTCTCCACAGGAGGGTTCCATCAGGGGAGCTGTAACGTGGGAGCAGCTCGATCGCGTGCTTGGATTAAGTTCGCCCTTGGTTGTTATTTCTGCAAGGGTCGCTTTAGATGCCAACGCGCTGGCCGCCGGAGCCGGTTTGGTTAAGGCCAAGGGTCTGCTAGTTCTTCTTCTAGGAAAGAGGAGGGGCGCGGTCCCTTCTTCTCAAGCGCTGAGGTTCGGTCCGCCCTCGCCCTTCGTTGAGCACGTGCTTGAGTCCGCGCGGAGCTGCGCAGTGGGCATGGGATATGACGTGGAACGTGGGGTGCTCTGGAAAAACCTGAATTGGTCTTCTTCCCTAAAGGTGAAAAGGGGATTCAAGCCGACCCCGGAGCAGCAAACGGTCATTGATGAGATGAAGGATATGGCCAAAAAGGAAGGGAGCAAGGTGCTCATAGTTAGGGGAGATAGGGGAAGAGGCAAGTCCGCCGCTCTGGGACTTGGGGCTGCCGCTTACGTCAGGGAATCACGCGGGGCAAACTTAGTGGTCATAAGCAAGAGGACCGAGTCTCTCGGCGTTCTCTTCGACTTCTTCGAGAGGGCAAGCGGTTTCAAGAGGGTTGAAGACAGGGTCTTCAGGGGAAGGGACGGCTCGCTTCGCTGGATGCCCATA
>DSEZ01000044.1 GCA_011055275.1 Thermoprotei archaeon
ACGGATCCCGAATACAGGAAGATGGGCATGGCCACTGATCTCATGAGGTTCGTCATGGAGCAGGTCTCGAAGGAGTATTGCCTAGCGGGGTTGGACACGGGATATGGCTCATCTGCCCACAGAATCTATCGCAGGGTGGGCTTTTCTCCGTTTCACTTCTTCGCTCGTCTGTCTGCGGAGGCATGGGATGCGCGGAGAAGCCTTGACAAGCTTAAGCGCTTTTCTGAAGGGATGGATGAAGTACAGCCCTTTGAGAGAAATCAGGAGGAAGCCATGAAGAAAATCTATGCGGAAAACGCCGAAATCACCATGGGAGTTCACAGGAGAAGCGACGGGTACTGGGAGGAAAAGCTTTTCAAAAGGAACTCTTGGCAGACGTTCTTCTACAGGGAGCTGAGGCCCGATGATGTGCTTGTGTTTCCAGATAGGGGATACGCTTATCTTGACTGGGATGAGCAAAGGAAAGCGCTTCACATAAGGGAATGCTTGGCTCATCCCAATGACTTTGGGGCACTGGCGTCGCTATACGGGAAAGCCATCGAGCAACATCAGGATGCGCATGAAATAACGATATCGATTCCTGAGGGAGATCCCGCAGCCAGTTACCTCCTTGGCGACTTTTACCAGTTCAGGGAGCCGGGATCTTACATGATGAGCATAACTAACCTGAGGGATTTCTTGAATCAGGTGGGGCCCTTGGCCGGGGCAGGTTCAGGCGTGGCCGAGTTAAGAGTTTACAATGACGTAACTCAGCTGGAGCCGGTAAACGTTAACCTAAGGGACTTCACCCCAACAGAAAAGGCGGCAGACGTAAGGGTTGGCTTGCACCAGAGGACGCTCTTGAGGATGATAGCGGGGCTGGAATCGCCCGAGAGGGCGGCAGAAGCAGGGCTAATTGAGGTCAGCGGGATTTCCTCTTACCTTATGACCTCTCTTAGGTCTCTTTTCTACCTCCGGCGTTTTCACCTATGGCCCCCTGATCACTGGTGACCTGCGTCGCAGCGAGTTTGGCTCCTGTCGGTGCTTAGCCCCGACGGCGGGCTATGAAATCACGGCTAAATGCGCTCCCATCGAATGAGCTCCCTGCGACGTGGCACCTCTAATTTAGCTCATGGGCCATGACAACGATGCATGGCAAGGCGGGGGCATCACCAGCTTTAAATAGCATTGAACCCATTTCAAAACTTATGACAAAGCGCCATTGGCTTGCAGCGTTCAGCCGTAGCTTCTGTGCCGGGCCTTGGTGAACTCGTCTTTCCAGTTCACAACGGCTTTCTTCGAGATTTCGTCTAGGCGCTTCATGTCGTCTGAACTCAGTTTAACGTCAAGGGCGCCGACGTTATCTTCCAGATGTTCTACCTTGGTGGCGCCAATTATGGGCACTATGGTTATACCGTTTATCTCGGATTGCTTAAGGATCCACGCCAACGACAGCTGAGAACTGCTCACACCTTTTTCCCTTGCCATCTCGCCCAACTCCTTAACGGCCTCAAGCGTCTGAGGCGTAAGGTACCTTCTTCCTATCTCTGAAACGTATTCGGCTCTCGACATGGGGGGTATTCCGTTTTCGTACTTGCCCGTGAGCACGCCCTGTGCCAGCGGTATGTAAGCCATGATCCCTAGGCCGTATTTTTTGGCCAGCCAGAACTTCTCCGTTTCTATCCCTCTTTCAATTAGGTTATAAGGTTCCTGCATCGATATGAAGGGGAGGTGTATTGAGGCAGAGATCTGCACCATATCGGCTATGTCCACGGGGTCGAAGTAGCTCTCGCCAACGTAGTTCACCAATCCCTGCCTCACCAAGTCGGAAAACGTCTCCAGAGTTTCCTCGATGGGCGTGCTGGGATCCGGGCGGTGCATCTGATAGACGTCGATGTAAGAGGTCTTTAGCCTCTTGAGAGACTCCTTTATCTGCCAGTTTACGTGCTTCCTCGAGAGCCCAGCTCCGTTGGCGTGCTCCGCTACCCTCCCAAGCACTTTAGTCGCTATTACCAGCGACTCCCTGTCATAGCCCTCCAGGGATTCGCCGAGTATTCTTTCTGAGTTACCCGCATGTGCGGGATCTACGCCTTGCATGGTCCCATGATATATGTTGGCGGTGTCAAAGAAGTTGATGCCAAGGTCGACAGCTCTTTGCACGATCTTCTTTGTGAGTTCCTCGTCTACCTTCAGCACGCCGAACTGATCTCTTTCCTTCGACGGAGCTAGGTGCCAAGTACCCAAGCAAAGCTTGGATACCTTTAGACCGCTGTTACCTAGACTAATGTATTCCATACTTTATATTAAATAGTCAAGTTTAAGGGTTCTCCTGCGCGCAAGGCTTGCTTTTATGCTAACCGGCTTTTTGATGGATCGTTCAGTGCGCGAACGCGTGCTCCCATGCCAGCTTTCATGTCGCGCGAAGCGGCTTAGAAGCCCGTTTAAGAACTCGGCATCCCTCTTCAGGAACTGCAGTGCCTTGTCCTTAGGATAATTTCCCAACGACTCGTCTTCTATGGTAATGTCGCGGCCATATCCTGCAAGCTCTAATTCCCGTAAAACCTTGGAGTAATCGATATCTCCCTCAAAGATCGGGGTGGCCTCCTTTGGCCAGTCGCGGCACCAGTCCCTCATCTTCTCCCTGGCGTCAGGTGAAAACGTCATGTTTTTGACGTGCGTATGCTTTACGTAAGGTGCGAAGCGGGAAACCAGGTCGTAAACTTTGCTCAGCGGATAGCCGTACCAGTAAAAGTTGCCGGTATCCAAGGTTAGTCCAAACCTATCGGAATTTACACCCTCAAGTACTTCGACGATGAAGTCCTCCCTGTTTCCCACCACCCCGTGATTCTCCATGGCAAAGCTCACGGATTCCGTGGACTTGATGGCTTGAGTTACCGCTTGAACGGTCCTCTCCACATATTTTTCCAAAGGAACCCCTTGCTTGGGAGACATCACGGAATTAATCCTTACGACGTCCGTTTCCAGCTGTTGAGCGACCGTGGAAGCGGCCCTCATCCACTTAAGTTCCGCTTCAAGGTTTTCTCTTCCGAAGTCATTCTCTATGAGAATTGCTGATATCTTTACCCCGTGGTCCCTAAGCGTTTTCTGGAACCGGCGCCGGGCCGCAGCATCGCCAAAGTCCAACCCAGTGGACGCCCTTACACCCATATCCGAGTAATCAGAAGACTTGAGGTCGGGCCCAACGTAAACCTCAAGGCCGACAAGGCCGAGGTCTTTCATCCCGGTTACGATATCAGGATAACCTGCCCATATCAGCGTAAAATCCCTTATCCCTGAATACATGAGGGTAATATGGCAACAAAATTTAAGGGTTGATGATTGCTTGGTCGGTAGTAGGACCTTGTTCTGAACGCGCCAGTACGCTGGAAATGGTCCTCACAAAAGGTAGCGTCAATTTCAACAGCGTTAGGATGCAGCGCTGCATGGCTGCCAAAATGCGGATGTAACTGCAAGAGCATTACGTGATTTCTGGTGTGTGCGTGTTTGCGACCCTTTTTCCTCCTCTAGAAAGGAGGCAAGCCATTACCAAAATTGGCATTGGTGTGAAGGTAACGTGCAGATAAAGCCTGCTTTGCGTGGTAATTGCAAAACGTACCCTGACTACGAAGACCAGCTTCCTGCGTTCCTTCAACGTTCTAGCTTCCGCGTGGTAATTGCAAAACATTATCTGATGCGAACGGGACGCGATTCTAACGTTTGTGTAGCTTATCGTTGCAATATGAGGTAAGAGGCCATCTTCATAGGCCGATTTCATCATCACATCTACTTGCGTCTCTCGACCCACAGAGCCCTTATGGCTTTCCAAAGCTACAGCACATGCCTACCCTAAATCATTGAGGCGAAGTCGATGCCGGAAGGTGTATATCTAGGTACTTCCCGAAGCGAGACTTTGAAGATGGCACATAACGTGATTCTTGTGGTGATCGACTCCTTAAGGAAGGATCACGTTGGATGTTACGGTGGGATCGCCCGCACACCCAACATCGATGCGCTTGCGAAGGAGTCGGTGATCTATGATGACGCATATCCCGAATCGCTTCCAACGATACCTGTTAGGCGTGGCCTATATACAGGCAAAAGAATTTTTCCCTTCGTCCCATCCGGAAGGTTCGCGAAGGGTTTTCCCAACGTCTTCATGTTTGGATGGGAGCCTCTCCGCGATGAGGACGTTACCCTTTCCGAGGTCTTCAAGCTCAAGGGCTACAGGACGGCGCTCATTGGGGACAACTACCACCTCTTCGAGCCGGGGATGAACTTCAACAGGGGGTTTGATGAGTGGATATTCGTTAGGGGACAGGAATGGGACAAGTACAGGTCAGCGACGCTGGTATC
>DSEZ01000045.1 GCA_011055275.1 Thermoprotei archaeon
CTTCTGTCGCGCCCGGGACATCCACGCGCGCGTCATCTCCCACGTAAATCGCCTCGGATCCATTGATACCAAGGGACCGGAGGGCGCCGAGAAAGGGCAGAGGTGAGGGCTTGGTCTCGGGGACGTCATCTCCCGCGATCAAGATCAACTCGAAAACGCTCAAGTCTAGGTCGCCCTGCCTTATTCTCTGCATCTTCATTCCGGGCTTTCCATCCGTGTTGGCCACCATGGCTAGCCGGTAGCCCATGCCCTTCAGAGAACGCAATATGGGTGCCGAAGCCCGAAATGACTTCGAACGCTTTTTCCATTCACGCCAATAAAGGTCGGTTATTTCTTGGGCATCAAGTTGCGCTAGTTCATGTCCTAGCTCCCGCGCTGCTTCGACCCACCAGACGTCCCTGTCAAGCATCTGGCGCCTTTCCATGAGCTCCTGCACGCGCCTAATCGCATCCGCTACGGTAACCTCTTGAACGCCGAGCTTCAGCGAAAGCGCAGTTATGGCGACTTTTAGCGAGCTCTCCCTAGCCTCCGCGTAATCTACGAGCGTCCCGTCGTAATCGAACATTATGACTTTTATTTGCATGGGTTTCGCTCGCCTCACTAGTCCGAAAGGAGCTTTCTGTACTTGAGGGATCAGCGTACCAGATGTCTCGTTGGGCTTTACAATGTTAGGGGGTCCGAAACAGCGCGCTTCTTTAGCCAGCTCGCTATAAAAGAGACCAAGTGGTGTCTTTGGGTTGCGGATCAAGCTCTTCACGGGCTGGAAAGTGGCCTACTTTTAAGGCGTTGGGACTTAATGACTTGCCTCTCGGCTTCACAGGACAGGGTGAGGAGATTCGCTCAGCGCTTACCAACGCTCGAGACGCAAAACAAACGAAGCCTGCTAATCAACGGCCTCTTTCCAGTTAGAAGCCCTCGCGCTTTCGCAGGCGCGCAGATCCCCCTCAAGGGATTTTCGCTCCCAGAGTTAGAGCTAAAGCATCCAGAGGCAGCTCCTGTCTTCAACACTTAAATATTAACGTGTTAAAAACCTATGAACACGTATGAGAGGCTTGATAACGGTATAAGGCTAAAATCGGGAACCGAGACGACCGAGATCACCTTCCTATCTGAGGATATCGTAAAGATATCCCGCTATACCTCAAGGAAGGCCCCAGAGCTGGCCGTCACGCTGGGAGAGTGGAACATGAAGTCTTCTCTAACCGAATCCGATGGTATAATTCTCTCTACGGGGTCGCTGGCAGTAACCGTTCGCGAGGACTCCATCGTCTTCTCAGCTAAACAGGAGTTCCTCAGGGAGGTCCACCACGAGATCTCTGATGGAGCCAGCCAAATCGACTACATGGCTAGCGGAGACGGTTTCTACGGGCTCGGGCAACACCAAGGTCTCTTCAACTACCTAGGCAACGAGGTGGTGCTGTCACAAAGGAATCCGACGGAAACTGCGGTTCCCTTGCTCGTGTCAAGCGCCCGTTATGGCATACTTTGGGATAACGCTAGCCTCTCCAAGCTAAAACTAGTGGAGGAAGCAGGGTACGCGAGCATAGCCTATTGGGCTGAGCGCGGCCCGGTGACCTACTACGTCATTCGCGGGAATACGGTTGATGACGTCATAGCGGGCTACAGGAAGCTCACGGGACAGGTGCCGCTTCTTCCCAAGTGGGCCTACGGATATTGGCAGTCAAAGGAAAGGTATAAAAACCAGGCGGAGCTACTTCAGATCGCTGACCAATTCAAGAAAGAGAAAATACCCCTCGACGTGCTCGTTCAGGATTGGATGTACTGGGGAAAGCATGGTTGGAATGCCCTTAGATTTGATGAGGATAATTATCCATCTCCATCGGAACTTGCATCCCAGCTTCACGACGCCGGGATCCGGCTTATGCTATCGGTCTGGTCAAACTTCGGTAGGTCCACAGAAGTTTACAGGGAATTTTCACAAAAAGGATACCTCATACCTGGTTCGCTTAATTACGATCCATTCAACGAGGAGGCGCGCCGGGCTTACTGGGCTAGGCTGCAGGAGTTGCTTAAGCTTGGAATTGACGGGTGGTGGCTTGACGCCTCAGAGCCAGAGCTCAACAAGCCGATTGATGAGGCCTCAGACCTGGGCATATGGTCGTTCTACACAGGGCTTCACGATTCACAGACGGCCATGGGACCCGGGGCAAACGTGGTCAACGCCTTCCCGCTAATGCATACAAAGGCCGTTTACGAGGGGCAAAGGTCGGTAACCGATAAGAGGGTCGTAATACTTACGAGGTCAGCTTTTGCAGGTCAGCAGCGGCACTCTGCCATAATCTGGTCTGGCGACATCCACCACGACTGGGGAGTTCTATCAGGTCAGATCCCAGCTGGGCTCAACTTCAGCGTGTCAGGTATACCGTACTGGACAACCGATACGGGAGGGTTTTTCAGTGGCGATCCATCAACCCCCTCTTATAAGGAGATATTCATCAGGTGGTTGCAGTGGAGCACCTTTACGCCCATAATGAGGGTGCACGGCACGTGGTACGCAAAGGAACCATGGAGATTCGGGGAGGATGGGAAGCAAATAATCAAGAGTTACATCGAGCTAAGGCACAGGTTATTCCCTTACATTTACTCCGTCGCGAGGATGGTAACCGATGGCTACACCATGATGAGGCCTTTGTTCATGGACTTCGATGATAGACAAGTGCTAAACATATCAGATCAGTACATGTTCGGCCCGTCGATCATGGTATGCCCAGTAACGGCGCCGAGTACGAGGAGAAGGGTCTACCTACCGAAGGGCAACTGGTACGACTTCTGGACCGGAAAGGCCATAGCCGGCGGTTCTCTAATAGAGGTTGATTCACCTCTTAACAAGGTCCCACTTTTCGTAAAGGAAGGAGCGATAATACCGCTTGGCCCCGCGGATCAGAGCCTTTCAGTTCCTGTATCGCAGCTTGAGCTCAGGGTGTACAAAGGAGACAACGCCGAGTTCTTCTTCTATGACGACGACGGCGAGACCTATGCTTATGAAAGAGGAGAGTTCGCAAGGGTGCCTTTCTCTTGGGTTGAAAGGGAAAGGAAGCTGAAGATAGGAGATCAGCAGGGGCCTTTCAAGAGGCCTAACATGAAGATAGACCTAGTGCTCGTAAGAGAGGGAAAGGGAGCAGGGAAAGACGAAGGCCAGCCCGACTGGAGCACGAATTATGAGGGAAAGCAGATAGAAATAAACCTTTGAACTATCTACGTTTAGGGGAGCTTTTATTTCTTAAGCGCTCTTTGCCTGATAAAAGTTTTATTCGATTGCTGTCTCGCTGAAGAACCTCTTCCTCTCGCCTATCACCAGCGTTCTCGTCACGTAGAACTTGCCGCTCAGCCTCACGTCTTCTGAGGAGGAACCCACCTCCACGGCGTACTCCCCTTCCTCCACTACTTGTCTCATGTACTGGTCGTAGAAGGATAGGATCTCGGCTGGGACGCGGAACGTGACCTTCCTCCTCTCGCCGGGCTTAAGCGACAGCTTC
>DSEZ01000046.1 GCA_011055275.1 Thermoprotei archaeon
GCAGGGCCTCCTTCAGTTGTACGATGTAAGGGAAGAGCTAGACGATTACGTTGAAAGGGCCATGAAGGAGGCAGCCCCCAACCTGACAGAGCTCGTTGGCGCCGCTCTCGGTGCTAGGCTAATCTCTTTAGCAGGAGGGTTGGATAGGCTTGCGAGGATGCCATCCAGCACCATTCAGGTGTTAGGCGCCGAGAAGGCGCTTTTCCGCGCCATGAAGACGGGCGCGAGGCCGCCAAAGCACGGCGTCATATTTCAATACCCGGCGGTTCATTCAGCCCCCAAGTGGCTCAGGGGAAGGCTTGCAAGGGCAGTAGCTAGTAAGATAGCCATCGCGGCAAGGATTGACGTTTTCGGAGAAGGACGGATTGACCCGGCTATAAAGGCAGACCTTGAAGCTAAGGTGAAGCAGATACTGTCTTCTCCCCCTCGCCCAAGAAAGGAAGGCAGGCCGTTTGGAAGGAAGCATGATAAGGGGAGAAAGCGCCGAAAGTGACCTAGGATAGAGTTAAGAGGTCTTTCTGCGACCGAGATTCCTGAAATGCCAGGGATGTACTTTGTTTCATTGGAGGAAGGAGGAAGGACCAGAAAAGAGCTTGCCACGAGGAACTTAGTTAGGGGTTACAGCGTTTACGGTGAACCCTTGGTCAGGGTAAACGGCGATGAGTATAGGATATGGATCCCGTATCGCAGTAAGCTCGCGGCTTTTATAGTTAAGGGGTTTAGGGGCGACTTCATAAGGCCTGGAAGCAGTATACTTTACCTCGGCGCCGCACAGGGGACTACGGTAAGCCATGTGTCAGACGTAGTTGGCTTATCTGGTATAATATACGCCATAGAGATCTCGCGTGTGGCTATGAGCGAACTTTTGGGCGTCGCTTCCAGAAAGAAGAACATAGTCCCAATATTAGCGGATGCGAGACGTCCTGAGAGCTACATGGGCAGGGTCCTTCAGGTTGATTACCTTTATTGTGACGTTGCGCAGCCAAATCAGGCCGAGCTATTTGTTAACAACGCAAGGTACTTCCTCAAAGAGGGCGGAAAGGGTATGATCGCCATAAAGGCGAGAAGTATTGACGTCGTAGCGGACCCGAGGAGGGTGTTCGCAAAAGAAAGGGACGTCTTGAAGAAAGGAGGTTTTGAAATAATCGATCAAAGGGAGCTGGAGCCATTCGAAAAAGATCACATGATGATATATGCCGAGTGGAAGGGAACATGAGCGAGGTCATTGCGGGTGTAGACGAGGCCGGTAGGGGGCCAGTCATAGGGCCCATGGTGATAGCAGCGGTTGCGGGTGATGAGGGCGTTCGTGAGGAGCTCGAAAAAATTGGGGTTAAGGACTCAAAAAAGCTGAGTCCCAAAAAAAGGGAAGAGCTTGCCAGTAAGATCGTATTCACTATGCCCGTGGAGGCGTTTGTTGTGCCGCCCGGTGTTATAGACTCCAATGTGAAGGCAAGCGGAGGAAGCCTGAACGAGCTCGAGGCGTTGTTGATGGCTGAGCTCATAAGAACGCTTAAGCCGAGCGAAGCTGTTGTGGACGCGCTGGGCTCTGAGATTAGGTTCGCGCGCAAGGTTTCGGAGTACGCAGGCGGAATACCTGTGCGGGCAACCCATGATGCGGATTCTTCGTGCCCCTTTGTTTCGGCTGCCTCTATAATAGCCAAGGTTATAAGGGACAACGCGGTTAGCGGTGTCCTGTTCGCGGGTTCAGGATATCCTTCAGATCGCAAAACCATTGAGTTTTTATTGAGAGTCGGTATGAACCCTAGCTTCGTGAGGAAGAGTTGGAAGCTCAACACGCGGGCTTTCCGGTAAAGTGGGTGAGCGAGGGAGAGGCGAGGCTCCTCGTCCCCGACGTCCACGAGGTCAAGAGAAGCTCTATACCATTTTACAACCCTGTTGCCTCTTTGAACCGCGACATATCCTTGGCCGTGGCTTCCTTGCTTCATGAGCCTAGAGTTGCCGACGTAATGACTGGCGTGGGAGCGAGGGCCATAAGGTACGCTTTGATCGGCGCAAAGGTTGATGCCAACGACCTTTCTCCTTCATCGTTATCCCTTCTTTTGAAATCGGCCCGTGAGAATGGGGTGAGCGAAAACGTAATGGTTCAGTCCTCCGACGCTCGGGTTTTCCTCGCGGTCAACAGTTCTCCCAACCATCGCTACGATCTCGTGGACCTCGATCCCTTCGGTTCCCCAGCTCCTTATATCGATGCGGCGCTGTCCGCGGTGAAGGTAGGAGGCATGCTGGGATTTACTGCCACGGATCTAGCAACCCTTTGCGGAAGGTATCCGCAAGCCGCACTTGAAAAGTACGGTTCCTTGACGTTCAGGTCGGAGTTTTGCCATGAGATAGCGGTCAGGGTGCTCATATCGTACGCGTTCAGGAGGGCAAGGGTGCAGGGTCTTTTCATCGACCCCCTTCTTTCGTTTTATGCGGATCATTACGTGAGGGTATTCGTGAGGGTAAGCATGAATCGCACGGCTGACCCTTCTCTTGCGCTGGGATACGTGGGTTACCTCTTCAAGAGCAAGGTGAGGAAGTGGGGGAATGATCTCATGGAGCTTTTGGGGCGCTTCAAGGAAGGGAATGGCCTTCCTGAGGTTGCCGGTCCCCTTTGGCTTGGCGAGCTCTCATCTCCGGATTTCGTGAGAAGGGTTGCTGACGCATTGAAGGCGAGAGAGCGCATGTATCAAAACCCTCAGAGGGCAATCAAGCTCATACATCTGCTTAGGGATGAATTGGGCCATGCGCCCTTTTACTACACGTTGCCGACGCTTCTCAGGGGAAAAAGTCCCTCTACGGAGTCGGTGGTGGGCAGGCTAACGGAAGCAGGGCTTTCTGCTAGCGCCACTCACTTCGACGGTCAAGGAGTTAGATTTGATGCCGGTGACGAAGACCCGGTGTCGTTGCTTAAAGGGCTCCTGAACCCATCGCAGAGCAGGTAGATCTCCGAGCTTTCCCTTCTTGAAGCCTTGGGCTTTACGAACTTTATGCTCGAAAAGCGCCGAGCTATTTCGGGTCTTATCTCGTCAAGTTCCCTTGACTGAAAGACCTTCATGACGAGGGCCCCTCTCTGCCTTAGGGTTTTGTCACACCAATTCAGGCACGCGTACCATAGTTCCTGTGCCCTAGCCATGTCAACGTCCCTCACGCCCATGAACTTTGGGGCCGCATCGCAGAAAATCCATGAAAAGGGCCCCACGGAAGGTACCTGGTCTCTCATGTCCATCTGGATGAAGCGGAAGTTGGGAAGCGTTATGTGGGGATCTACCACGTCCACACCGGTTACGGATCCTTTAGGCCCCACTAGGTTTGAGAGAATCTGAGACCATCCGCCTGGGGAACAGCCAAGGTCAAGCACAGCATCCCCGTTTCTGGGCCTCTTCGTTCTAAGGATCTCCTCAAGCTTGAGGGCCGATCTCGACCTATATCCCTCTCTGCGCGCGACCTTATAATACCTATCTTGGGATCCCCGTTTCCAGCTCACTTTCTCTCCCTTTTATCTCTGGCCTTTCTGTAGAGGAAGAGTTGGGTTCCCTCTTCAACAACTGCCTTTTGAGGCTTGATAAGAAGGTAAGGAGCTGAAACAGGCCCGAAAACGTCAACCACCTCACCTATGAGGTTACCCTTGGAATCCGCGGCTATAAGTTCTCCTCTTACATCGCCTGACGTCGTTGCGACGATGAGGTTTGATGGCGTTACGTGTACAACCCTAGCTTTTTTCACGTTCACTCACCTTTGCTGGTTCTTGCTTTATCTTTCTGAGCTCCTGCCCGATTCTCTTTATGAGGGTTTGCTTCTTGCCTTCCCACGAGATCTTAACCCTTCCCGTTTCCCATGAGTCCCTAGGATAGCGGGCCTCTTCGGCAGTGGCCGAAAGACCTAGCCTCTTGGCCGCTTCTAGGAGATCTTGTTGCGTGGGCCTCCTTACGGCAAGATCTGATCTTATCCTTCTGCCGTACCGCCTCGTCTTAGAGGCGTCGAAATAAGCGGTCCAAATCCTTATCTCTTTCAAGAAGACACCTTCAAGCTGCTTTTGCCTGCTCTACGACCCTTCCGTTTACCACGCCATGTTGTCCGACCCTCGAGGTTATAAGAACAAGACCGTTTTCGGTCTTTACGTAACTGCCTTTGGTTATTATGTTGGACCTGGCGTACTCGGCGTGAGATGGAGTTCTTTCTACGGCAATTATCTTTTCTTTCTTAACCGATTTCGTAGTTGGATCGTACACGTTCACAAATGTGACGTTCTTTGCCCTGACTTTTTTGTTTCCACCTCTTACCCTTTCAACCACGAAGAGCTCTTTTTCTGCGAGGGCAACGCATGGGTGGAAAGGCCTCTTGAGTTCGTATGCTCTCTTCTTCCTCTGCCTTCCCTTAAGTCCTCCACTTGGCTTTCTTCTGTCCGGCCCTTGGTAATAGCTCAATTCAATAATACATGGCAGTGGTAAATAGGTTTTTTGAAAAGCGGGCTCGGCGGGATTTGAACCCGCGGCCAACGGATCTCTTCCGATCGTTAAAAGTCCGGCGCTCTTCCATGCTGAGCTACGAGCCCGAGAGAAACTACTAAGTGATAATTAAGTTTATTTTCGGTGAACGCGCAGGGTAAGAGGGTAATGCGTCCTTGGGTGCAGGGTGCCAAAGATGGAGCGCAAAGCGCTTAACTCTGCATCGTATGGAATAGCAAGCGAAGATGAAGGCTGCATTTATAACTGAAAACGGAGGGCCCGAGGTCATAAGATATGGGGATCTTGAAAAGCCAAGGCCAGAGTACGGTGAAGTTCTCGTGAGGTTGAGCTACGCTTCGCTGAACCACGTCGACATCTGGGTAAGAAGAGGCATAGGAGGATATAAGACGCCATTTCCCCACGTGCTAGGCGCGGACGGTGCGGGCACGATCGAGGCGTTAGGACCTGGGGTCAAAGGCGTAAAAGAGGGTGATGGCGTCGTCCTTTATCCGCTTATAGTTGATCGTTCTTGTCGTTTCTGCATTACGGGCAGAGAGGATCAATGCGTGAACAGGAAACTACTTGGAAATCAGGCAGAAGGAACTTACGCGGAGTACGTTACGATTCCAGCTTATAATGCGATTGCGCTAGATGGCCTGGACGAAAAAGTGGCGGCA
>DSEZ01000047.1 GCA_011055275.1 Thermoprotei archaeon
GTCCGGCGTTGTTTTGTCTTCATCCATAGCGGCCGGAGAAACCGCGCAGCTGCTTTACACGGCTGGATGGAACACCGGACTTCCATCGGCCCTCATTCACTCCCAGGTTCCATATCTGACATACGTTGTGTGGTCTGGCATAAACCAGCCCTCGGCCTATGCCAATGGCTTGGCGTACGTGTCTGCCGAGGTTTTGATAGTCACCGTATTCTCGCTGATGGTTTTGTCTAAGGTCTTAGAGAGGAGGGGAATTGCATGGAAACGCAGCTGAGCTCTGAGCTGAACGAGAGGATTGCGGTCAAGATAGAAAACCTCACGGTGAGGACGCGCAGCGCTGGACAGCCGCCTATCCTAGATCGCGTGAGCTGCGAGTTTTACGAGCATGCCATAAACACGGTTGTTGGTCCCTCGGGAAGCGGTAAGAGCACCTTGCTCAGGGCCATAAATAGGCTAAACGAGATAAACGGTCTTGTCACCGAGGGCAAGATCATCGTGGATGGCAAAGACGTCAGCCATATGAACGCTATTGAGTTGAGGAGAAAGGTTGGCATGGTCTTTCAACAGCCAAACCCGTTCCCAGGCAGCATCTTCGATAACGTGGCCTTTGGTCCCAGGCTTCACTGGAAGATGACAAAGAGGGAGCTAAATGAAGTAGTAAAAGACGCTCTGGAGCGGGTCGGGCTGTACGAGGAGGTCAAGGACAAGCTCATGAGCTCGGCGATGACGCTTTCAGGAGGCCAAAAGCAGAGGCTTTGCATAGCAAGGGCCATAGCCGTTAGGCCATCGGTGTTGCTTATGGACGAACCGACTTCCTCTTTGGATCCCAAATCCAAATCCGTGATCGAAGAACTCATGATCAAGCTAAAGGGAGAAGCCACGATAGTGCTGGTCACACATGACATATCGCAAGCAAAGCGCGTTTCGGACCACGTCATATTACTCAGAAACGGGCGCGTGGAGAGCAGTGAAGAAGCGGAGAATGCCTTGAAATATGAGTAAGGCATTGCGACGAATCTAAACCGTTGCTTGCTGTGGTTTAAAGATGGGATTGGTTTGGGCAGGAGAACCGCGAAGTTTGATCAGCATGCTTAATTTTGGTGGTGAAATGATAATTATGAGCTCAAGGGAAGCGGCGCTGCTCAAGAGGCGGGCTGAGGCTTTTTTGAGAAATGCTCAATCTCTTTTCGACTCAGGGGACTATGATCTGGCCATGTTTAGTCTTGAGCAGCACTGCCAGCTTCTGGTTAAGTATTGCCTCTTTTATCTGGAAGGTACGTATCCAAGGACACATTCGCTTACGCAATTGTTAAGGGAGCTTGCGAAGCGCGATGAAGGTATAAACGAGCTGCTTCACGGGGAGAACTACTTATACGTAACGAAACTTGAGGATGCTTACCTTGCCTCAAGGTACATTCCAAGAGAGTATGACAAGGAGGAGGCAGCGCCCACGCTAACCTTTGTCAAGGAGGTATTTGATCCCATTGTCCAACAAACTGTCCGTGCTTAAGAACTACCTGACGTACGCGAAGCGCGCCAAGGAAATAGCGCTTGCGTACGATCCCTCGGTAAAGGTGCTCGTTTTTGGCTCCGTTGTAAGGGGAGATTATACAGGCGCCAGCGACATCGACCTGCTGGTCATATCTGAGAAGGAGGAGCTGCGCTACAGCATAGAAGCGAGCATAAAGGAGGGAGTTCCGGAGGCCCCTTTGGAAGTTCATTTCGCGACGCCGCAGCAGTACAGGACATGGTATTCTAGGTTCATAGACGTTTTCGTGGAAGTTTGAAAGTTGAGTAAGTTCTCTTGCCGCGCGTTTGGTTGACGAGTCTGATGATATTCCCAGTGCTGGCGCGTTTTGGTTCAATGCTGCAACCTTAATTTTGGCGAACTTAATGATCAAGCTTCGGAAGCTTCGCCAGAAAAATTTCAAGCTATTTGGACGGTAAATTGGTCAGGGTATTGCTTACCTCTCGAGAGGCACTTCGAAATACGTGTTGGCCGGATCCGAGCCCCATAGAAGATGGAGCAACGCATAATAGATGCACATCGAGGCTCACGATTATCCCGCGTTTGCCCGAATCCAGCTCCTTGATCATGGGACCTAGGCAATCAGGTAAAACTAAGGCCATGAAGCTCGCCAATTGAATCCGCGATCACCAGCAGCTGCTACCAAGGGATCCACGGCAACGAGAAGCGCTGAAAGCTGAAGCGCTTACAGTTCGGCTTGTGGGTTAAATTTCTGGAAAAGTTGGAATTGGGAACGATGAGCGCGAGTCCCTGGCAGCTTAACGCGAACTTCGAGAGGAAACACGAGCGAGATGAGCGATGGGGCGGATGACGCTAAGCGCGTTAGCCAGAAAGCTTTTATATTAGTCTAATCTAATATAATTAGCAGAGACTAAAATGGCCATGTTCGTATCGCTGGGCGGCCTGAATCTGGCTGTCGATTGTCTAGGTCGCGCGGTGCCCCTTTGGTCTAGAGGTACGGTAGCACATACGGGATTTCAGATTAATCCCAGCGCCTTTACAAGGGAACTGAATAAGGCGTCGGATTACCAGCCTTTAAGCGAAGGGGTGATGGTCGTTGGCCGGCCTTAAACTCAAAAAGGAAGCGTGGGGTCTTGCCATAGTTATATCAATAGCCATATTCGTTGCCATAATGTCGCTACCAGAGGTGTTGATGCCTGCTGCCAAATACTTGATCTCACGCATGGGTCCGCTTTGGCTGTTGGCCATATTTGTAGTCGGCATACTTCATGGCTTGAAGCCTGATGAACACACGTGGCCCATAACAGTGTCTTACGGCATGATGCAGCGCGATGTCCGGGGAGTTATCGAGGCGGTTTCCGTTTTTGCTGGCGCATTGACGCTAGTGTGGAGCCTTATGAGCGCTTTAACCGGGCAACTCGCCGATTTCTTGAGTTCCCCTCGTTTAACGCCGTACGTGGATATCGTGGTTGGTACCACCATGGTTGGAGTTGCCGCCTACCTTGTCCTCTCGAAAGGAGATCACGCTGAGGTGCAGAACAGGGCCGACTACAAGCTGATCTGGATTCACGGCCTGGCGGCGGCTTTTGGTGGCGATTTCTTCATAGTGCTCATACTGACGTTGACGCTTATGCCCGCTATTCCCTCGGCGCTATCCTTCCTCATAGGACTTGCCTTTGGCGCGGGTTCCTGGATTGCGCAAATAGGCGTTGTGCTTCTGATTTACAAGGGAATTCTGCATGGTATGGGTGATTGGAACGTGCTGGCCAACGCTGGCAGGATAGCTCTCGGCATATTAGGTCTGTTCATGATTGGACTCGGATCATCGCTATTCTTCTTCCCCTCTGCCTGAAAACTGAAAGTGAAGAAAAATTCCTTACAGTTTCTGAGTCGAAGAGAAGGATGGAAATAAAGTCTAAACGTGAAGCCTGAAAGATTCTCTATACGTTCAGCAGCATTATCTGCTATTTCTCTGAAGTTGGCGAAGCTTTTTGGCGTTGGCTTGTCGTCTTCATAATGGCACAACGCGCGTTGGATGTGCCTTGGCCCGAAACGGCGCAAACCTAGGCGGTGAGCTCTTTTGAGGCGCCAGAAGCTTCTATAACTCTTTGTACGCGAAGTACATCCTCCTGTAAGTCACGATGGGCAGGTCGGCGTGCATGAGCATATCACCGACCACATCTCCGAGTTGGCTTGAGACCACCCTTCGGTCTTTGCTAAAAGACTGCCAATTGGCTTAGCTCCCTAAGCTCTGAGGTACGCGATGACGTATACCTTGGTGCTTTTATCATCAACTGCTGCAAAGAAGGCCGCAATTCTCAGCCCCTCAGATATGTGGTTCTCCTATACGTTGGAGTATATGAACCACAGGCAGCTCTTCTGCCCGGTGACGTCTACTTGTTCTGCCCTTAACAGCTTTTGCCCCACGTCGCCCTCGTTGTGAGGATAAACCTTGAAAGGGAGGTCATCGATCCTCTTTACGACCCGGCCCTTGAGTAACGGCTCTTCCTCTTCTTCCTATGGTATTCCTATGCACAAAGGGAGGTGAAACGCGTCGAGCTATATGAAACATCGGTTCTTAGCTTGTTTTAAGCCCCTCTGCGCTTGTCCATAGCGGGCTCAGGCGCTAGTTAAGCGCCGGACCTCTGTTGGTTGCTAGCTCTTACCTCTTCCAGTAGTCTTTTGACGACTTCAAGGACATCCTCGGCCATCTTAAGGGCCTCCTCTCCATCCCTTTTTGAGTAGAGGCGGTCTGGCGGTAACCCGCTTTCCGTAGTCGCCGTACGTCGATGGCTCCCTTTCTCTCCTCAGGACCCTCGAGAAGTAGGCCAGCTCGTCCACGCGTTCTGTAAACCAAGCCGGAAAGGAGCGCTTCATCTCTCTCAGAACTGGGCCCCACGTTATGAAGCTTTCGCACCTCAGCACCCACAGGTCTTAGGCACGCCTTAAGCGAGAGCTTCCACGGCTTCCTGGCACTGCCTGACCACGAAAGCGTAGTTTCCCTCCTCTTGTGCCATGTTTGCGTGCTCCACCCTTTCCTGTGCCCGCTTAACGTAGGGGAGAGCCGGATCTAGGCTATTCGTAGTTTATCACCTCACCCCCTTTGTAGTTGTGCTTCCTCCAGTACCATGCCTTTCCGAGCTTTACTCTCTCATAGCACAGTCTCTTTAAGACCTCCCTTTCCCTTTCCAGTACCTTTGAGAAGAAGCCATCCTTGTCGTATAGGATCAAAGCATCTTCGGTGAGGTCCATGTAGAGAGTGGAAAAGCCGTCCTCCTCCTCAGGCGTCTTCATTATGGGCGATACCTCGACCGAGTAGCCCTTTGCCCACGCGGCGGCCAGCTCGTCAGCCAGCTCCCTTTCGAC
>DSEZ01000048.1 GCA_011055275.1 Thermoprotei archaeon
GAAGCAGATATCTGTACAGCTAGTTTGTTTCTTACTCATATTTATATGAATCAGCTTATATTCATAAACTTTTCCTTCTACTCCATGTGCAGAACGAGGGCACAGCACCTAGATTATAATGCCGTTATTCTCCGGTTTGGCGATCAAGGATCAGCTGAAACGCTAAAGGGGTCCATGTAGACACTGCTCAAAACGGGAGATAAAAATCCTGGCTGCAATATGTGCGCAGTAGTACCCCACGTAACCGAGCCTTTAGGTTAAGTCCGAATTCGCGATGAAGCGCGCCACGACGTTAAGCTTGGTGGCGCGGTTAAATCGCCAAAGCCAAAGGAATTCAGATAAAAAATCAAGCTGAAATTATTTCCTTCTTTATTACAGCCCTGAAGTTCTTATTGCACGTCGGACAGTGGAATATACCGTTCGTGAGCTTTACCCTCTTTCCTCCCATGGGCTTTCCGATCATAGTCCATGTTTTTGTCGGATGCTTTACTTCCGTTCCGTCATACGGGCATTTTGCCATTTTTTCTTCAAGATCACGGTTCCCCTCATGGACATCAACTAAACGCTGAAATTATTGTGAAAATCTCCCACAAAGCTCCGACCGCATGTGAGTTAGATGCCTTTTCATGTCGTTTGCTGAGACTATTCCTAAACCGCTCGTTCTTCATGACGCCATTTAATTGAAAGTATTTTGCCAACATGCGTAAGCGCAACAAGCACAGCTGAAAGTACCACCGTTACGCCTTTACGGGCAGCTTGCGCCTAAAGCGACCTCAAGAACTTCACGACTATTTCGTTGAACTTCTGAGGCTCTTTCATGTAACAGGCGTGAGGCGCTTTTTCAATTATTTCGACTGAGGCGCCTATTTTTTGCAGAAATTTGGCGTTGCTTGTTGGCGATATGTTATCCTCGCTGCCCCATATCGCGAGAACCTTCAAGCCCGATAATAGATCTAGTCTTTCGGCGTTTTCAGCTAACCCAACCGGACCGACTAGGATGAGTGCTTTGATTCCTTTTCCGCTAACCGATAAGGCGTATTCAAGCAAGGCCCTTGCCCCCATGGAAGCTCCCAGCAAGACTGGCTCCTTGACCCAGCCCAGCGCTTTTATGAAATCGCCTACGAATTTTGAGAGATCGCGCCTCTCTCCCTGAGACTGCCCATAACCGGGAAAATCCACGGATATGACCCGAAAGCCGTTCGATGCCGCTGCAGCAACGGTTCCGACTTCAACCCAAGTTCTTGCGTTAAAGTTCGCTCCATGGAACAGGAACAACGCCTTATTTCCCTGTCCCTCCTCGATGTAGTGGATCCTATTGCCACCAACTAAAACAAAGCTATCCATTTAGGTTAAATTACATGAAGCTTAAATATGTTGCCAAGACGGCGTCAAAAATACTTTCGCAACAGGTGAACTGTTACGGCTAGAACTCGCCACAATGCCTTGCCATCGCTAACGTCGTTTTTCGGTGAAAACCAAAAAAGCCTAGCCTCGTGCCTGTCCACGTGAAGACCAGCGCCCTTATGACGATTAAGCCAAGGTCCGACTGGGGAGAATCTACAATGGAAGACGTATTGAAGTGCGTTTTCCCAAGAAGACCCGAAGAACTTTCCCTTGTCGCCGGCATGATACTCAACGAGATAGCGAGACAGGGTGAGATGCCAGTTTCGGACTGGAAAAACTTCCTAAAAAGGCATCCGGGCATTTCACAGGCATCCTATTACTCTGCCATAAGACAACTTTTAGGAGTGGGCCTAATTGGAAAGGAAAAAGGAAAATACTACCTCTCCGACAGGTTTTCAGAAACATTAAGAAGGATGGCAGCAATATGGGACTCCAGAATGGGGAAGCTTCTGACCAGGTCCCAGATGTTCGATGAAGTTCTAGTGGAAGCTACAGGCCCAGAACGTCTGAATACCCGCCCAAGTCCAACAGCCCGTGCCCGGAGAAGCTCACAAGCACGCTGATTGGCTCATTCTTTTGCCTTGCGATCTTGGCAAGCTCCACGATTATGGGTAGGGCGTGACTGGTCTCCGGAGCTGGCACTATACCCTCGAGTCTCGCAAACTCCTTTGCCAGCGCAAACGACGTTTGCTGATCGTAGTCCCTGCTTTCAACTATCCCCTCTTTCATTAGCAAACTTAGAGTTGGGGCCACCGCGTGGTATCTTAGCCCTCCCGCGAACACAGGGGGCGGGACGAAGTCAGCTCCTATGGAGTACATCTTGAGCTGCGGAAGCACCATACCGCTGTCGGCGTAATCATACTTGTAAACCCCCTGGGTCATCTTTGGAACCTCAAGCGAACCAGCGGCTATGTATCTTCTCCTGATGCTGCCCTTTCTAAGCTCTTCCCCAAGAAATGGAAAGGCCAGACCGCTGTAATTGGAGCCGCCTCCTACCACTCCAATAACGGCATCAACGTCGTCGCCCATGAGTTCCAATTGCTTCTTGGCTTCCATTCCAGCTATGGTCTTGTACATTATGTCCGCGTTGGCAACGCTTCCCACGTTGTACTTTCCGTTTGTCTGCTCGGCGTACTCAACGGCCTCGCTTATGGCTATACCAAGCGACCCCGGATGTTGGGGATTCGACTTTAAAACGGCGCGGCCGAACTCCGTGAGATCGCTTGGGCTGGGATGGACATTCGCACCGTAAAGCTTCATGAGCGTTCTCCTGTAGGGCTTTTGCTCATAGCTCACGCGAACCATGAAGACGTCCGCCTGCAAACCTACCAAGGAAGAAGCCAACGAAACTGCCGATCCCCACTGTCCTGCGCCGGTCTCGGTGGTGATCCTCTCGGCTCCGTCAAGCCTCGAGTAGTAAGCTTGGGCTATGGCGCTGTTTATCTTATGGCTTCCCGTGTGCGTATATGCCTCCGTCTTCAAATAGATCTTAATGGGAGCCTTGAGGTATTCCTCAAACCTCCTTGCCCTGAGTATTGGCGTTGGCCTTCCTACTTGCATGTACATCTGCAGAACCTCATCGGGTATCCCGTAATACCTCTCAGAACCCATCTCGTGCTGTACGACCTGCTTTGGCAAAACCTCAGAAAAAACCTTCATGCGATGGCCATCAGAGGATGGGTCAACCGGAGGAGGAAGGGGTTCCCTGAGATCGGGAACTATATTATACCATTGATTTGGAATCTCGTCCTGTGGCAAGTCATACCGGATTTTTTCATATGTAGCCATAGGATCACTTATAGGCGAAATTTAAGCCTTTCATGAATATTTTAGTACATCACAACGCTTAAAATCGATCCTCACATGCCCATCATGGACGAGACCTTCAAGGTGACCCCATGGGAAGTCACGGGAAAAGTTGATTATGACAAACTCATAGAGCAATTTGGAACCCAAAAAATAACCCCCGATCTCAAGGATCAAATAAGAGATCTAGCTGGCGACTTGCATGTCATGCTCAGGAGGGATGTGTTCTTCTCGCACAGGGACCTCGACCTTATCTTACAGGACTACAGGTCAGGAAAGGGGTTCTTCATGTACACGGGCAGGGGACCATCGCAGGCGATGCACATAGGCCACCTTATACCTTTTCTCTTCACAAAGTGGTTGCAAGACAGGTTTGGGGTCAACGTTTACATCGAGATAACCGATGACGAGAAATTCCTCAGAAGCCAGGAATACAACCTAGATCAGACCAGACAGTGGTCCGTGGACAACATAACCGACATCATCGCGGTCGGCTTTAACCCAGACAAGACCTTCATCTTCCAGGACACTGAGTACATAAGGAACATGTACCCTCTTTCGCTTAAGATCGCAAAGAAGATAACGTTTTCCATGGCAAGGGCTACCTTCGGGCTTGACCTTTCGTCAAACGTAGGTATCACGTTCTATCCGGCCCTGCAAATAGTCCCAACCATGTTTGAAAGGAAAAGGTGCCTCATACCGGCGGGCATCGATCAAGACCCATACTGGAGGTTACAAAGGGATATGGCTGAGGGACTGGGTTACTTCAAGGCAGCGCAAATACACAGCAAGTTCCTGCCGTCTCTCACCGGCCCCGAGGGAAAGATGAGCTCATCGGATCCCGAGTCCGCCATATATCTCAGTGATCCGCCAAAAATCGTTGAAAGGAAGATAATGAAGTACGCTTTCTCAGGCGGCCAACCTACAATTGAGCTCCAGAGAAAACTCGGAGGAAACCCTGACGTCGATGTGGCTTTTCAGTGGCTCTATTACTACTTCGAACAAGATGACTACAAGATCAGAAAAATGGAGGAGGATTATAGAAGCGGGCGCATGCTGACAGGCGAGCTAAAACAGATCCTAATAGATAAATTGAACGAGTTCCTGGAAGCTCACAGAGGCAAAAGGGATGAGGCTCAGAAGCTAATAAACGACTTCAAGCACGATGGTACGCTTGCCCAAGAGATGTGGAAAAAAATACACGAGTAATTCCATTGAGCTGTGAATCATTCCGGCACCGACGGAGCTTTGCTCAGCGGTCGGAACCGCGAGGGCTGCGAGCTCCTTGTCGTGGGCAACCCCCATCGGACAACGGACCTGCGTTCTCGGGTTAGAAAACATCGCGCTTTCATGAGGGAAAGAACCGCTTTCAAGGGAGCTCCTTCGCTCTTAACCCTTCACCGACTTAAAGCCAAAGGCCGGCTATCTTAGCTCATTATCCGAGGATTACTCTAAGGAAAGGCTCTCGCTCTACTTCGATCTTCTTGCGCTTCGGCGCGCTTGTAGCCGTTTCTCCAAGCTCGCGTTCTAGCTCTTCCTTGATTGCCAACAGTATTTCCCTTTTCGCGGCCTTGACGTGAGGGTTATCTTCATCGGACAAAGCTATGGCTGCCACTGGGATCAGTGCCAGAAACCTAAAGGGGTCGCCCATAAGCCTCATAAGCGCGAGGAGGC
>DSEZ01000049.1 GCA_011055275.1 Thermoprotei archaeon
CCTCCCTCTATCTCCTGCCCTAACGGGCGAGGTCTTCAACGGCAAAGATGAAGAGATCCCCGAGAGAATTGAATAAAACCCTTGGTTAGAAGGAAAGTCGCGAAAGCTCTATGAGCGATAGTCTTCGGCTTCTATTGGGGAAACGCGTTTATGCGACCGGACTTGTGCCACATGGAACAGTTGGATAACCAGGTAAGTGATTTCTTAAGGGAGCTCGGCATAGCGGTGGTGCGCACACAGGGCGCTACAGAACACTACAACGTTACCACGTACCACGGTGCCAGCGGGCCCTTCATCAACGTGGTGAGGCCTAAGGCAGAGAGCAACTTTTACGTTATAGCTATGAACGTTGCGCTTCATCGCTCTCATCAGGATAAGATGCGCACCATGAGTTCGCAAGAAAGGGAAAGGTCTCTCAATCAGATTAAGTACATGTTATTGTCCATGAACGTTGACTTCGCCTTCTTACCTCAAGGTTCAGACGTTCCTACCAACGTGCAGTTGGAAAAGATACTTTACGCCGGGCCGGACTGCTTTCTTCAGAACTTCTTTGAAAGCTATACCCTTGTGCGCAATGCAGGCCTTCTCGTCATAACTAAGCTCATGGAGGAATTCGGGCCAGTGGAACCTGAAGCGCAGCCCGGATACATGTGATCGCCTTAAGGCGACCAGCCATCCCTATCATCATCTGAAACCTTTATACCATCGCCTGAGGCGGGTTTAAAGACCCATTTTCCCCTGACCCTGAGCGCGACGATCGCGTGCCTATTGTATAGCGTGAAAGCGTCCAGAAAGCGCGAGAGCTTATCTGTTTGCTCCTTGCTGACGCGAACAACCGCTTTCCCATCCTCTCTTGTCCTGTACTTGACTTCGAATGCTACTAGATCAGCATCCTTTACGGCGACCACGTCGGGAAGCGTCTCAGAGGAGCTAGCAGATGTCGGTATGCGCCACGCCGCCCATCCTTTTTGCCTCAGATAATAGACTAGTTCTCTTTCCGCTCTGTATCCCTTGGCCCTATTCCTGGAGGGCGAGCTCGTCAAGATAGATCGTTCTCATGATTTTGGAAAATCTATCGCCGCGTAGCCGACCATGGCATCTACCTTTTCCTCGCCTCCAGCTATATCATAACTTGTGGCGTACTTCAGGAGCCTTCCCTCCTTGACCCCTAGCCTCTTAAGCGCTATCAGCAAAGCTGCCACGGGACCAGAACCACACATTGTGTATCCGTTGCTGGCGACGGTTTCGAGGAGCTCATCCGCCTTCATGGAGACGATGAGTTCTATAAGCTTGTTGTCAACTTCATAAACCCACTTCTTAGCGGTCTTTGCGTTTAGACCAACAGGAGTATATCCGTAGTTAAGGCCATAATGCGTAAAATCTGTGGTTGCGAAAAGTATTACGTCCTTGCCGCTCATCTTTACGCTTCCGGCTATGGCCTCTCCGAGTTCCTTCACCACTTGAGGCGTGTAGGTACCCATGGATATGGGCACCAGCTTGAACTTATCGCCAAGGACGCTTTGCAAAAACGGTATCTGAACCTCTATGGAGTGCTCTCCATCTTGAGCTAAGGGATTCGTGTCAACTGGGGTTGACATCCTGTCGATTATGGAATTGCTGAGGGCGGCATCAACATCTATTATCCCAAATGGCGTCTCCCACTTTCCCTCTTTCATGATGTACGTCCCAGGATAGCCCATGTGATTCGGGCCCATTATTATCACGGAATCGGGTGCCCCCTGAGACGACAGCTCGGCGTAAGCATGCGCTGCTATGGGACCTGAGTATGAATAGCCTGCGTGAGGCACTACGAATCCCAATATCTTGATTTCGTCCTTCCCCTTAACGGGCGTCAAGGGAAAACCCGGACCAAATTTCGACGTAGCTGCTGCGTTGATGGCACGCCTAAGCTCCGGACCGCTCATTGGGTAAAAGCCGGAAGCAGAAGGTCTTCTGACGTACATAATTCTATCCCTGGGCTAGGCTTTTAACTTTGTGCACTGTAATTTCTCGAACATGGATCCAGTGCAACTAGTTGAAAGAGACGTGAACGGCGATGGGAAGTTGACCCTTAGGCTGCTCATGTTGAATCAGCCACATGACGTTGAGGTGTATAATGTTGAAGGAAACATGCTTGACGTCACAATTGATGAGGCATATAGGATGAGGTTTTGGTTTCCTTTTACACTTAGCGATAAGAAGTTGAGGTGCCTTGTCAACAATAGGGCGGTAATAATAAACCTCTGCAGTTAGCAGGAAACTGTAGAAGACGCGCGTATTGACCGCTGTTGCATATCAGTTAAGTCGAGGCTTTTATAGAAAAGTTAGGAGTTTGAGGGAAGCAGTAAAGCTCCGACCTCCAGGGAGGAGATAGGCAGACTTCCCTCACCCGAAAATACTATTAATAAGTTTGCTA
>DSEZ01000050.1 GCA_011055275.1 Thermoprotei archaeon
TCTACGTCGTACTCTTTTCCCTCTTCTACGGGCTTCTCGAAAAAGCTGCCGCCACTTCTCCTGTAAGACATTCATTTCACCTCCACATTTATTTTTTTGCAAAGGACCGGTAGAAGCGCACCCTATTTAGGATGAGTTAATACCCGTCCGAATGCAAGGAATTAAGCCCCCAGCATATAAGCCTACGGGCCGCTTAATGGAGGGCCTTCCATCACGCCGGACGACCGCAAGGAAAGCCACCATCACTATCCTTTTACACGGAAAGCAGACATACTTATGGTAACAGAGGACGAAATCCTGAAGAGCATCGAGGACGTCGTCGATCCAGAAACCCAAATAACCATATCCGAAATGCAGCTCGTTGACGAGGTAAAGTTAAGCGATGATGGGGCCGTCAAGATAAAGATGCACATGACAACCCCTCTTTGCCCTGCGCAGTACGCCTACAGCATTGCCCTAGACGTAAAGGACAGGGTGTCTGCGCTCAAGGACGTGAAGAAGGTCACCGTGGTCATCACGAACCATTACCTATCTCCCGAGATAAATCAGGCGGTAAACGGTCCCGACTGGAAGCCGGAAAGTCCTGACGAGGCCGGTCCCGTTCCTGGCGAGGAGGGGGATCAGGAAGGGTCAGATCAGCTGCGAAAGCGAGTCATCCTTTTCAACTGACGCGCCAGGACCTTATGGACGAGTGCTTAAGGCCTTCACCCCTTTTCAAGGGTCAGCTAAGTGACCTCTTTTACTGCTGGATCAGGAAGAAGACCAAAGACGGCGAGGAGTTCCTTCCTGCCGAGCCGGCTGACTTCTGGAAGTACGATTTCTCGGAGCATGAGTACACGGACTTCGTAAACTCAAACTACGTGAAACCAAAGGGAGTACTGACCACGAGCCTCAGGAGCAAGAGGGCATTTGACTACGGGACTTTCGAGCTGAGAGCAAGGCTACCCGAGGCGGAAAGGGGGCCCGTACTCTGGTTTGGCTTCGAGTTGGACGACCTGTTCGCGGGAGGGCTATCCCACTTCGGATACTGGACTCACAACGGTTCCCTTAGGGGCTTCTGCGGTGCGGCCTCATTAAAAGCTACCATCGACCTAACGCGCTTCCTTCCCTCGGACCATCAGCAGGTCAAGCATTGGTACAAGATAACAAGGGGAAGGGACTTCACCCTGTGGTTCATAGATGGCAAGATAAGGGGAATGTGCGTGTCGGCCGCCGGAGCCTCCACGGGTACCGTTTATGATGGAATTGAGTACTCCCTTGCGCTGAACGGCGATATGCCATCGAGAAGGTTGCCTGTGCTGCTTGACATAGATGGCGCGGATCAGGCAGACTACGCGTGGGAGGGGTTAAACCCATGGGATCTTAGGGTGTCCGATGGCATAAGCGGCGCCCCACTTCACCTGAAGCTCGAAGACGAAGGCGGTGTGCTAGCAAACAGGCCGCTGAAAAAAGAGACAAAGATAATCAGCGGCCCATTTCCGGCCATCGGAAACGTGCGCGTCCGCGTGGCATCAAATGCGCAGCTGAAAATCACCCTTGAAGCATCAGATGATGGAGAACTTTGGTTCCCGGTGGCCTATGCGGAGGGTTCCATACCTAGCGTTGAGGCGAGATCCCCTGGACTCATAGGGCGGGCGATAATCGAATCTCCAGAGGGCGGTGTGCTCACAGGGGCCAGTGCAACGGTTTTCCCAAGCTAGTTTAGTTGTCGCGATAGGCGTTCAACCATGTTCGGCATAGGATCTAACCACCAAGCGCAACAACGCGTAAAGGGTCCTGGCCCTTGGTCTCATGCAGCCCATAAAGCTGTCTTCGGAAAAAGTCTATCAGTCAAGGACATTCTCCCTCTACAGGGAAATCTTTCAAAAAGATGACAGGCAGATAAGCGTGGACATAATAAGGCATCGCGGGGCCGTTGGGATACTTCCCATTCTAGATAAAGAGGTCATCCTGGAGAGGCAGTTCCGCTACAGCCTGAACGCGTGGATACTCGAGATACCAGCTGGCACCCTGGAGGAAGGTGAAAGCGATGAGGGATGCGCGAGAAGGGAGCTAGCAGAGGAA
>DSEZ01000051.1 GCA_011055275.1 Thermoprotei archaeon
GATTCGGGAATGCCCCGCCCTACCTTGATAAGGTCCATGTTTAAGATGCTGATGGCGGCGTTCAGGCCGTGGTCCATGGTAAGCCCGCAGGCGTCGCAGCGAAATACGCGGTCGGAAAGAGCTAGGTCGTGCTTCACGCTACCGCTCCTGGAGCGCGCTTTGGAGGAAGCATCGAACCTTCCTATCTTCACCAGCTTGGCTTTCCGCCGTACAAGCTGCACACCCCGCAAAAGATAAAGCTTAATCTACACGACATTAAATATAGTATGCCTGAGCAAAAAGAATACGTGATATCGCTTAAGTCGACCAAGTTCAAGCGCGGTAAAAAGAGGGCACCGCACGCGATCAGGATACTTCAAGAAGCCATAAGGAGAAGGATAAAAGAGGGAGAAGTCAAGCTTGATCCAGATTTGAACTCTTTTGTATGGAGCAAAGGCATTAGAAATTTCCCAAAAAAAGTAGAGGTAATCGCGGAAAGAGAGAAGGGCGATGAACCATGGATCGTGAAGCTCAAAACTCAAAGGGCCGAAGCCCCAAAAGATGAGGAAGAGGCAAAAGGGAAAGGGGCTTCAGGTGAGTCTATTGCACAGGGCAATTAGCACGGTAGGAGTTACAAGAGGTCGTTTGATGGGAAGCAATTGGGTTGGCGTTAAGGTTTTTGCCAACGATAAGGTTGCTCTCGTATCCCCTTCATTCGACGAAAAGTCTTTGAGTCTCGTGAAGAGCGCCCTTGGGGTTGAAACGCTTCCAGTGGACGTAATATCTTCAGAGCTTCATGGCGTTATGATAGCTGGCAATAACAAAGGTGTGCTTTTTCCTTGGAACGTCGATGATGATGATCTGTTAGAAGTAAAAAAAAGTTATGATCTTAACGTAGGGCAGCTCCAAACCAACTACACCGCCCTTGGAAACCTAATATTGGCAAACTCGTTTTTCGCCCTTGTATACGAGGGCTTCGACCGCGAAACCGTGAGACAGATATCTGATGTCCTTGGCGTAGAGGTTGAAAGGGGGCGCATAGGGCAGTACACAACAGTTGGCTCGTTGGCGGTAGTAACTGACAGAGGGTTGGCACTCCCTCCCTCAGTATCCGATGAGGAAGCCAAGGAACTAGAACAAAAGTTCAAGGTAAGAGGTGACACGGCAACAGTTAACATTGGGTTCAACTACTTAAGGCTTGGACTAGTAGCTAACTCCTTTGGAGCGCTGGCAGGTGAAGCGAGCACAGGACCTGAACTGGTAAGCATAGAACGCGCCTTGGCGCTAAACCAACAACGAGGCTTGCCGAGCTTAGGCTTAAGTCTTAGCAGCCGATTCATCACAAATGAGCTCCGAGCAACAACCTCGCATTTACGAGGTAAAAGGAAAAGTGGCAGATGGGTTTTACGGCCATGTTTTCGTAAAATACGTGGTGGCAACCAACGAAAAACGTGCCACTGACAGAGTTATGTCCGAGGTAGGAAGCAAACACCATGTCAAACGGGGAGAAATAAGAATAGAAAGCATAAAGGAAGTTAAAGATCCAGATAAGATCGATGATCCCATAATAAAGCAGATGATGCAATTTGAGCGAAGAAAGAGAAGAGTTTCAAAATCTAAGCGATCAGTACGTGTATCTGGAATCCGTGCTTAAGGCCTTAAGCGACCAAGAGAGACTAATAGCCGCCTACCTTCAGGAAACCGAGGGAGCGCTGGCAGCGCTTAAGTCTTTAAATGGTGGCTTTCTGGCAAACCTAGGAGCAGGCGTTTTCGTTCAGGCGGCAACAGCAGATCAAAAGGTATTCGTCTCCCTTGGTCAATCGGTCTTTGCAGAAAGGCCCAAGGAGGAAGTCGTGACGTATCTGGAGAAAAGGCGCGATGAGTTGCAGAAGAGCATTCAGGCCACGCAGATAAGGGAAAGGCAAACGGTTGGGGCCATGCAGTCCATGGAGCCGAGATTGAGGGAACTTGCCAGCAAGCTAGGTCTCGCGCGATGGTTTTTGAGGGAATAAAGAAAGCTTTTGCGAAGCTCAGGGAGCACAAAGACGATGAGGCAAGACAACTCCTGCTAGAGGCCGGAGTCGCGCTCGAGGTCGTCGAGCAGATCCAGCTCGAAGCTAAAGATAGAGAACTTTCGGATGTAATTTACGAGAGGCTGAAGCTCCTTGAGTCGCCAGATCTGGAAGCCATGATAAACCAAGGGAGGAGCTGGCCTTACGTCATGGTATTCTTCGGCGTAAATGGCGTCGGAAAGACGACGGCGGTGGCTAAGGTATGCAAGCTGCTCGTTTTAAAGGGTTTTAAGCCGACGCTGGTCCCTGCTGATACGTACAGGGCAGGAGCCATCGAACAGCTAACAGCGCACGCAACGAAGCTGGGAGTGCCATTCGTTCAGTCCAGATATGGAGCTGACCCGGCTTCCATAGCATATGAGGCAAAAAAAACGAACATGGGTAAAGAGAATAGCGTTGTCCTTATAGATACCGCGGGAAGGGTAGAGATGGATAAAAACCTCATGGACCAGATGAAGAAGATAGTCAGGGTCGCGCAGCCCAACTTAAAAGTGCTCGTAGTTGACGCCTTAACTGGAAACGCCGTCATAAGGCAGGTCGAAGGATATGATCAAGCGGTCGGCGTCGATGCGTTTATAGTAACCAAGGTCGACGCCGATAATAAGGGCGGGGTTTTCCTATCGCTATCAAAGTACAAGAGACCGGTGCTCTTCGTGTCAAATGGGCAAGATTACGACTCACTACAGCCATTCAGAGCTAAAGAGTGGATCGGCGCTTATCTTCAATGAGCCTTGAAGGCTCCTTTATCTTAAAGAACAAAAAGTTTACGGAAAACCTGCCTATGGCAAATATGAGCAGCACGTATCTCAGCCCCATCACCAAACCAAGGTGAGACATGAAAATGTCAGCCAGCGAACCCCCTATGAGAGCGCCTATGCCAGTACCGATCCCCATGAGCGAGTTGTACACGCCGAAGTACTCTCCCCTCATGTCATTAGGTGAGACATCTAGCATGTAAGCGAAGCTCGCAACCATGAGAAGGCCGTTAAACGCGCCTCCAATGGCGTTCCCCAGGTAAAGATATGTAACGCTTGTCGCAAAGGCGTAGAAAAGAGGGAATGTCGCAAGTCCGAACTTCCCAACCAGTATAAACGGTTTCCTCCCAACTCTATCCACGAGGTTGCCCGCTATCCTCTGAACGGATAAAATGAAGAGACCGTTTATGACAGATATCAGCGCGACCTGAATCATGTTAGCCCTAACTACGTCTACTATAACAAAGGGAAATACCCCCCAAGGCAGCGATTGTATTATCATTGAGGCAAAGGAGATCTCTGCGAACTTTCTGAAGGTGGGGTTCTCCCTAAGCGGCTTAATTAGCTCAGAAGGTCTTGCGCTCACCTTACGCCTTGTCGGTTTTTCTCTTATCTTTAATATGACCAAGTTACCAACAAAACCAGTTATTGCGGCCAGCAAAAACGGAAACAGATACATGAAGGTTAGACTCTTGTCGTCAACCATCATTATGTATCCCGATATCAGCGTCGCAACTAGAGAGCCCAGCGATGAGAATATGTTAAGCGAGGCCGAAATCCTTCCCCTCCTCATGGGAGGGGCCAGATCCCCAATAAGCGCCGAAAGCGCGGGCGTAACCATAGAGTTCATAAATGATTGAAGCGCAACGAGTAGCAGAAGAAACTGGGCCTGTTTGGTGCCTATTGCCAGAAGCCATATGAATGACGTACTTAACCCTCCGATAACTATGAAGGGCACCTTTCTGCCGACCGCATCGGTGACCGCGCCCCACATAAACTGGAAGAAGTTCGATATGAAGTTAGTGAGGGAGGAAAGCAGCCCCAGCATGAAGGCCGATGCGTTCAATTGCACCATCAATATGCTTACGAAGGGCGACGCAAAGCCGTTGCTGAAAGCTGTAACTATCTGCCTTATGTATAGGATCCTCAGCGGCTCGGAAATTTTCTTTTTTTCCAACAAGGGGGCAGCGTCACCTTCATGTTTCAAAAGCTATTGCTGAGATAGATCAGCAGATGACCCAATTAAGTCTGACCTATGCCGATTTATTATGCTTATGACCGCTCTCGGGACAAGGCCCTCCCATTTCTGATCGCTTCTTATGAGCTGTCTGACCTTGGTTCCCGATATCTCGCCCCTGTTGTACCACGGTGGGACCACGACCTTCATCCCCCTGGCTTTAAATATCCTTCTAACCCATCCGTTCCCCGAGAATACGACTTCTATGTCTGGAACGTGCTGAATTATGTAGTTAAACCACTTCTCGTCATCCATGAAGTCGGGAATCCTAAGGAACTCGATTACCTTCAGGTCAAGACCCGCGTCCTTTAGGCTTTCCCTTATCATGGCCTCCCTCGTATCAGCGTCAAATGGGTTTCTTGCCGTACCGCTCTCCTGAGCGCTCCCTATGCCTATGACGAGCCTCTCGCAGAGAGATGATGCGTACTCGACGGCTTTCAGATGACCTAAGTGAAACGGCTGAAACCTACCAATGATTATCCCTTTTCTATATTTTTTCAATCGTAACCACCGAACCTATTTTTGCTCCAAAGCGCTTTTCTGCGCTGCCCTTTCCTATGGATATCTCTATTAAGCCATACCCTCCTGGAACAAGAAGCACACCCTCCTTCGAGTAGTTTTTGGAAAGCACCGCTTCGGCCTCCCGGCCGTTAAGCCTAATTTTAGCTTTCCCAATACGGAAAGCATCTGACCATATGTTGGTTATAATGTTTCCAAAAACATCTACGTAGAGGACCTTTGCTTCGCATGAGCCCCTGCACGACCTTATGAAGCTCCAGCCACGCAAGGGGGATACGCGACTTACGAGAAAGCCATCCACGGGAATGCCGCTGGCAAGCCTCGCTGCCACCCGCGCCATTACATCCCGTCCCTGAAAAGTGTAGCTACTACTGAATTTCGACGTGTCAACAGCCTTGATGAACGTCGCTTTCCTTTCTTTAAGTATGGGGTAAAATAGGCCGTTGTCAGGTCCCACAAGACGTTTTCCCTCAACCTCAGCGAACAAAATCCTCCTTCTGGTTCCAACCCCAGGATCGACCACGCCC
>DSEZ01000052.1 GCA_011055275.1 Thermoprotei archaeon
CTACAGGTAGAGGCAAAAAAGCCGCCTAAAGCGATCGGCTGTTAACCGATTGGTCGAAGGTTCGAGTCCTTCCACCGGCGCCATTTTCATCAGCACGTAAACGGAGCCTGTCTCGGTTAGCTCAAAAATTGTCTTTGCGCCTATTACGGTTTGAGGCGATGGAACAGGTGTCGCCCTCCAGCTCGTTGATTTACTACCGATTACAAAAGAGATAGGCTGGTATTCTGCGTTTTTGCGAATTTCGATCCTCACCCAAGCGCGAAGCCCCAACTCAGAACTGTTCCAGTTGATTGCGAAGGGTTTAAAAACGAATTTCTCTAAAATATTCGTCGGGCTGTAGCTCAGTGGTAGAGCTGGCGGCTGTAGAGATCGCGGGCGCAAGGGCGCATCAGCGCATCAGTGAACGCCCGTCCGCCGTCACCGCTAGGTCGTGGGTTCGAATCCCACCGGCCCGACTAACCTTGTGTCTTGGTTCCATAACGCTTTATTTCCACCTATAATTCTGCATGGGCCTGTGGCCTAACCTGGATAGGGCGGCAGAATCCGGCCGAACCCCCTAAACAGGATTGGTGAGGAAAGCTGTAGATTGTGGGTTCAAATCCCACCAGGCCCGCTTCACCGTGTTTTCCGGCGCTTTTACACCGTATCGAAAAAGTGTTATTCTCTTATAGAATAGAAACTTAAAATTTGGGAATATTGGTGATGCATAGCTTAACCCGAAAAAGCTCGACATCAGATTAATCTCAACTGCGAGTTTGGCGGCGAAAGGCAAAAAAGCGCTTCGATTCTAAAAGATGGACCCGTAGCCCAGCCAGGATAGGGCGGCGGCCCTCTAAGCCGCAGATCCGGAGTTCAAATCTCCGCGGGTCCGCGTGGTCACTTTCATGATACTCATCAATGTTTAAAAGCCGATTTAAGTATTTGATGTGCCAACCGACGAGATAGTTAAACGGGTATTTTCGTCAACAGACTTTCTCTTAAAAAAACGCGAGCAACGGTTGCAGGAGCTGTCAGCGTACGTTGAAAAGCTTCGCTTTGCCTTCATTAAGCGCGAGGTGGTCGACGCTAAGCCGCTTAGCTACATGGCCATAGACGGCACGGAGAGCGTTGACAGTCGGTATGACCTTCTTGTGTTCTATGCTGGGGCCTTCGGATATGCTGGCACGTTGGAAAGAGATGCTTCGGGGGGGCTGGTCATGTCGGAGGAGACGTCCGTAGACCTTCCTACTGAGATCTCCATGGCAATACCCATGCATGAGGGAGACGTGGCTGATGTTACCAGAAAGGTTGATGGGTCGCCTGCCGATGTCCCGCCGCTCCTCATGGAACTGAGCGAGCTCGCCCTCGCTCGTGCAGCTGTAAAAACCGGTGACGTGGGAATCCTCCTCTTGGATAGGTCGCTTTCTATGGAATATTCACACCTTTCAACCGACGTGGAGAACTTTCTAAGAGGACATCAATCGCTTTTCTTTGACGATGCCACGGTAGAGATCGCCCTTAACGCTATCCCTTCTCGCGGGGCCACGGAAACGCTTGGACCTCAACTCGCGTGGCAGGTAATGAACGAGTTCGGCAGACGCGGTGGCTCTTGGTCCGAGATTTCCTCGGCCTTAGGTCTCAGCAAGCCAGACCTCGCGCGCGAAGCGCTGTCATGGCTTGAAAGCGCTTCAGCCAGGGGGATTGCGGGAAAAATTGACTCGGACAGGTTTTTCGTGGGATTTGAGAACAGGCTAGAAATGGGCCTTGATAAGGCATTGGGCAAAGTCCTGTTTAGCCCAGAAGGCCATCCGCTCTGGAAAGATGGAAAATGGATTGAAGAGGGTGACATAAAGTTATTATCACTTCTCGTGCTGCGCTCTCTCCTTAAGCTTGCGCTCGAAAAGAACACCCTGCTGATAGGCATCACTAAGGAATCTTCCTCTTCTGACTTCATCGAGGGCGCATTTAAGGTGCTTGCCCTTAAAAAGGGCATCTCCGAGTACTCGCCTAACATGGGAACAGATTTGGCCTATCTGTCAACGGTTTCTGACATGCTGGGAGTGCACGCTCCTTGGAGATCGCTTGAGTTTGATGCGCACTTTCATGGGGAGAGCGTTCCCGCCAGGGTTTTCGCGAGGGGATATGTGAAGCTGTCCTCTTCATCACTTAGCAGGGTTTTCGGATATGATAGGCCGTTTTACTCGATTCCGCCTCGCGATGACTGGGTTGAGGGCAACGGCGACTGGGGAGGAGATGGTTATTCCGATCTCGTGCTGACTTACCTTGAGCCCATGGCGAAGGAGGCGATACCTGAAGCCCTTGGATACAATTACCCACTCTTCCTGGCAGATAAAAAAGCCAAGACCATGCAGGCTGAAGCCAGAAGGGCTTACCTTTCGGCAATAGACCTAGAGCTAAGCAGGGCTGGTCTGCCGCCCGGTGCGGGAAAGTACAGGGACATGAGAAAATACTACGAACAGATGAGGAGGAGGTCCGTTGTTCGACGACATAGGAGGGAAGTTCAACTGCAGGCTCAGAGAACAGGTCTCAGTTAACAGGAGCACTGCGGATGGACGTGGCATAATCACGTTTAAGCTCGTAAAGCTGGAGGCAGAATACGACCCCGAAGTCGCCAAAAGACTGACCGTTGGTCGCCTTCTTGCTCTTCAAAACGTGAAGACCAAGGATGGTTATTACTCGGTTTACGAGTTGGCTGACAGGAACCTCATGCACTACTCCATGCTCACGCTCGATCTCTCGCAGCCTGCCGCCGTCAGGAGAGAGTTCATGGATCTGATAGAGAAAGATTGGGAGGGCGGGAGCAAGAGCACTTGGATAGAGATAGTGGCCGCGCCAACGGGATACCTGATGAAACTTGAAGATGAGCCCAAGTACGTCAAGGGTGAGGAACCCTTACTCGTGGGATCAGCCGCGCAGCTGCTTGACGACGAGGCCCTTCGCTCGTTTTTCTGTTACAGCGGCAGCGACAGCGCTCTTGGAGACCTCATGATAGAGGGGCAGAAACCGATACCTCTTACGGTCAATATGGAAAACCTTGTCCATTACCATGCTGGGGTGTTCGGATATACGGGAGCTGGAAAGTCAAACCTCATGGCCATGATGATAAGAAAGGCGTTGGAGACCATGCCTGACCTGAAGGTCGTCATAGTTGACGTGTCATCTGAGTATGCCATGTCCCTCCTTGATGTCCTTTACGAAGACGGGCGCGTGATTATAGCTAACCGCTTGAGGGGAAGCGATCCAAAGGAGCAGAGCTTTGACTTCATGCACAGGCACGTCATGCCAGCTTCCCTGACTTCCCTAAACGACCTCGTAAGGCAAGCGGTGTACCGGCTCATCGTAGATGAAAGGGTCAAGGAAATCGAGCTGCCAAATCCCGACGTTGAAAGCGCCATGCGCATGACCACTTATGGAGGCCTATTGGAAGTCCTTGGGGATATGAGCAATGACAAGTACACTCCCGCACAGCAGAAGGTAGTGCTGCCAGTTCTGATAAACATGATAAGGGCGAGGGCCGAGGAGAGGAAGGTCGAACTTGGGTTTGACGGCGAAGCAGAGGACATAGAGATATATGGTGATAAGAAGCTCGCGAACGAGTTTGAGGCAGAGCTTGACAAGGCCCAGATTAGGGAGAGCAGCGCGCTAAGGGCCATGGCTGCGTCTCTGAAAAGCGTGATTGATGTGATTAGGACAAAAAGGGCAGGATATACTTTGGAAAGGAGCCTAACGGAGATAACTTCGCCTGGTTCGCCGAGGCTCTTTGTCTTTGATATAGCTGACACGCGCAGGGCTAGATGGCTTTCCAGCTATCTCGTCGACAGCTTGATGAAGAAGAGGCGCAGCGAGTACAATGACAACCCAAAGATACTCTTGGTTTTCGATGAGGCACAGGAGTTCATACCTTATGAGACCAAGAGGGAGGATTACACAGATATGTCGACACAGGCCGTAGAGACCCTGCTTAGGCATGGAAGGAAGTACTACCTGAGCGGTTGGATAGCCGCCCAAAGGATAGCCCGCCTGAACACTAACGTGCTGCAGCAGCTCCACAGCTACTTCGTAGGGACGATGCCAAGGCCATACGATAGACAGGTCATATCGGACACTTTCGCCATAGACGACGTATTTCTCGACCGCACCTTGAACTTCAACAACGGAGACTGGTTCATGGCCAGCTTCAAAGCTACAAACACTCAAAACGTGCCCGTGTTCTTCCATGCTCAGAATAACGAGGAAATACTGGTCAGACGGATAGAGGACATAGCGAAAAGCATGTGAGTTCTCATCATTGTTAGGGAAAGCGTTAAATCCGAATAATTTTGTGATAGCACATATGTCGGTTACCTTTGACGAGTACATAAGGCGCATACTTAGGGCAATCGAGGACATAGGATTCTTCAACAAGGATTTGCTGGCTGAGAAACTGGGCATGAGCAAGGAACAGCTCGAGCTTGCTTTAAGGGAGTATTTCTTTGGAAAGAGCTTTGCCATCAGGGCTTATCCAAATTACGCAAGGCTGGGACTTAGGTACTCCGTGGCGTTTCTTGACTTCTCCTTTAAGTGGATAGACAAGGCGCCTGGTTTTTTGGACGCGATGGCAAGGGATGGCTTTCTGGTCACTTGGCTTAAGCCCTTTGGAGGCTACACCTACGTTACTCATCACGCCGTTCCGTCATCCTTAATTGGCAATTACAGGAGGTTTTTCGACCACCTTACCGACCTTGGACTGTTGACTGGATACAAACTCTACGAGATTGATTCCGAGCCTGAGGCTTTCGCTTACGATCCTGTGGTCTTTGACTACAGGAGAGGAGAGTGGAAAGAACGCGCGGAATCCCCGAGAGTTGAGCGCAAGCTTAGAGAAAGCGCGCAGGAGGCCTTTCCTAAGTTAGACGAAACCGACCTGCTGATAATAGATCAGTTGGAAAGAACTTCTCTGCAGAGCTTAGATGCCATGGCCAAAGCGCTGGGACTAACATTAGATGACGTGAAGTCGCATTTAGAGGATCACGTCGTTAAAGGTGGCTTGATAAAGAAATACATTATAGATATATTCACAACACAGATGCTGAGCCCTGAAACGGCCGTGCTCGCGGGTTTCTGCGAGGGAATGAGCGGCGAGGGATACGGCAAGCTTTTGGATTACGTGCTAAATCATCCTTACCTTGGATACGTAAATCCAGGGGCAAGTGCCTTGGAGTTCACATTGGAGATGCCATGGCGCGTTGTACCCATGTTTAGCACACTTTTGGATAAGAAGATTATAGAAGTTAAACCCGCTCAATACGCGTTTGGCATCTCGGTGCTGAGTCAAATCCACACGTTCACTATACCGTACGAGCACTTCAGGGAAGGAAAATGGTTCTTTGATGAGGCTGATGCGTTTAGCACTTTTCAAAGGTACTTGGAAAACCCGCTATTCTAAAATCAGAATAAAAAAATCAGAATGATATGCCGCCGCCTATCGGATTGCCGTTAGGAGAGACCTTGACAGCTAGAGCCAGCGCTATGGAGACTGCGAGTAGGGCCAACCTCATCTTCATATAGGAACTCATTTTGCTCGTATAAATAAATCAACGGTATATAAACTTTGCTCGACGTCATGTGAAATTAAAAACAAAAAATAGCAATCAGTTGGTAGGCGCGGTCGTCTTCTCCCCTACAATCGTTTTATAGCCAAGTTCCGTTATACCTACGGCCGGTCCTTTTCTCAGCTTCCACACGAGCCCCTTCCTTTCGAGCTTCCTCAAAGCCATATTGAGGTTTTTCCTGTCGACGTTTAGCTCCATCGACAGGCTATCTAAGGAGAGAGGTGCGCCCTTCTCTACCAGCTTCTGAAGTATTAGGGAGGTATCCACGGGCTTCCTTTTGTTATAAAGGGATAAAATCTCATCCTCATCGAGCCATTGCCCCTTCACATAGATCTTGGACAATCTATATAGAATGGCGCAATGAAATATAAATGTTGTTCAGAACCCAC
>DSEZ01000053.1 GCA_011055275.1 Thermoprotei archaeon
AGCGCGTTCCAGAGCGATTTCGAGGTCGAGGTTCTGGCCGGGCCGCAGCTTTATAACCCAACGCTTTATTCAAAGCCATTCTCGGCAGTTAACTGGTATGACCCGAGCCTTCCGTACCCTTACAAGTACAACCTCACGGCTGCCATGGACGAGCTTCTGAAGGTTCCTGGCATAACTTATAACAAGGCAGCCGGGCAGTGGTATTACAATGGTTCTCCGTTCTCGCCGACCCTCTATTACAGGAGCGACGATCCGATCAGGACTGAGGCAGCTCAAGACTTTGCTAAGGCCGCCGCACAGATCAACCTCACCATAGACCTCGTGGATGTCACTGGTGAGACGGCTAGCGGAGAGATATATAGTCCTGCAGCCTCCGCCGTGATATCGCCAGGAGTTATGGGCGCAAACCTCTCCACGGTGAAGCCTCCTGTCTTTAATTACACTTACGCAAAGACCAACGACAAGTGGGACATGTACACGTTTGGATGGATCGTGTCTGCGAACCCGAACTGGCCTGACTTCTTCTTTACTAGTGAGTACGCGGGTGTGGTAAACTTTGGAAATTACTACAACCCTGAAATGGACTACTGGGGCAACGTCCTTTACTATGGCGCAACGAACATCTCCATAGCGCAGGAAGCCGCGTGGAACGTGCAAAAGATATTCTACCAGGACCTTCCTTACATAATATGGTTCTACGAGCCAGAGTTGTACTCCGTCTCGACAAATGGATGGTCTGGCTACGCGCTTATTCCAACTACCGGGCCTTCGACTTCCACTGGCCTTTACTATACTTCGCTGAACGTGCATCCCAGTGGGCAAGCGTACGGTGGCACGTTTACCGAGGCCTTGCACGGGGTTCCAACATCGCTTAATCCGCTATACCAGACCAACTGGGTTTGGCAAATAGATGTCTGGCAGGAGGTCTACGATAGCCCGCTGGGCACGCCGCCGACCGGCGTTACCTCATTGGCCATAATTCCATGGATGGCAACCTATTCGATTCAGAACGAGACCACAGTGGCGCTTGGCAAGGGAAACGGCTGGTGGAACCCCTTTAATGCGAGCGAGATAGTCAAGGGCCAGGTGATAACCCTTAACTTCTTCCACAACCTCACGTGGCAAGATGGTGTTCCGATAACGGCGAAGGACTACAACTTCTCGCTGTACTATTGGGACTATCAGGGGCTGAGCGGCGCATCCACTCCAAACTCATACGCTTCGACGCCGCCTTACGGCCTGCTGGCCACATATATACCTCCTAACAACCCGTACGAGATCAAGCTCTACGTTAACTCGACTAACCTGTGGAACATATACACGCTTAACACCGCTTTGATACCGGAGCACATATTCAAGTACTTCAACCCGTCCGCGGTTGCGAGCAGCACTGGTGCCATGGACACGACGGTTCCGGCGAACCAGATATCCGGTCTGTCTGGGTATTTGGCATCTGGCGTAACGAAGCTTCCCCAGTTCATACTCTGGTTGCCGAACCTGGAAGTTGGCAGCGGCCCGTTCACGTTCGTTAGCTGGAATAAGGTCTCCAACGTGATAACTCTCGTTAGGAACATACACTATTACAGGACAGCATGGTGGGCCTTCCAGCAGGGCGCGATAGCCGGTAAGCCTTTCACGTATACGACGAACATAAATGAGACGATATACAACCCGACGTCTTCGACCTTTGAAGGTGTAGCCCCTGGCAGCACTGGGACCATTCCAATAACCAATGCCACGGGTTATGTTGAAGTGCTGTCCAATTCGAGCCAAGTTCTCGCCAAAGCGCCGCTACAGGGAGGTTCAAACGGCGTCTATACGGCTACCATCAATACTTCCTCGCTTGCTCCAGGACTTTACGAAGTGTTTACGAACGCGACTTACACGAGCTTTGGCCTGCAAAGGTACTGGTACACCTTCACCGCGATTAACGTGAAGACCAGTGTGGCTAAGATAACCGCTCCCACGCTATCCTCCAGCTCGGTCACGAAGGGCCAGCCGGTTACAATAAGCACGCAGGCTTTGTCGTACACGGGAGCTCCTTTGGCCGGGCAAACCATAGTTTTCTTGGTCAATGGTACTCAGATAGGAACGAACGTAACGAATAGCAATGGAATAGCCATGTACAAGTACACGCCATCGGCCACAGGCGTGCTTTCCGTAAGCGCCTATGCGGCTAGCAATTCATCTGTGTCATCGCCCTCGGCGAAGCTTACAGTTTCATCTCCGACTAACTACGCGCTGTACGCCATAGTAGCTGTAGTCATCATCGTGATCGTGGTCGTGGCTGTTGTGTTGCTTACGCGTAAGCCCTCTAATAAGGGAGGATCGCAACCTCAACCAGCTCAACAACAGCAAGCTCAACAATAAAAATATATTTTTTGAATAGTTTGATTTTAACAAGTTGCTTTAGGTTCGCGGGTTTCCCTTGGTGCGCTTTTGTTTTGCGCTTTTCAGTTAGTTGCATTCTTCACAAGAGGTCAGCTGTCCTCTTCACGAAATTTTTAAGGCGATCAGGGACCGATAAAACAAAGTGCAAAAATCGATCTTTTGAGTGAACTACCGCCCAAAACGCTTAAAGCGGAGGTTCATTAACTTTCAATATTGAGCCTGAGAGGATTCATACTAAGGCGCCTAGGTGCCATGATAGTGGTTTTAGTAGTGGTTGCCGCAATAAACTTTTTCTTGTTCCAGATACTGCCTTTTTACGTTCTGCACGTTAACCCAGAACAGTGGTTCGTGCCCTTACCGTCGGGGAGCGTACATAACGTGGCGTACATAGAGAAAATAAGGGCGCAAGTTATCGCAGCCATGGGCTTCAACCTGCCCGTGTATGAGAGGTTCTTCGTCTATCTCAGGTCGATGTTTACCTTCAACTTCGGTTATAACGTGGGAGGAGCCCTATCAGGTCCCGTCATAGTTACCATAGAACGCTTCGCACCTTATACGATCCTTCTCCTGGGTTCCTCTACGGTGGCGGCTTACATAGTGGGTATTTACCTCGGTGTCGTTTCTGCGGCTAAGAGGGGGCAAGTGGCCGACGTCGCCTCGTTTACCACACTTCTGTTCCTATATGCTATGCCATCTTTCTGGATTGGCACGCTCCTGCTGATCTTTTTCGCCTTTTCGATGAAGCTGTTTCCGATCGACGCGGAAGCGTACTTTTCGTCTTTCCATGGGATAGCCTTTGTGGGAGCTCTGCTTAAAGCGATGGTACTCCCATTTACCTCCCTTCTTCTCGTAAGCATAGGCGGCGTCTACTTAATAATGCGCAGTACAACAATAGACGTATTGAGCGAAGACTACATAATGATGGCTAGGGCCAAGGGCCTTTCAAACTCTGCAATCCTATACAAGCACGCGCTGAGAAATGCCATACTTCCAATTATAACGCTGTTCGCGATATCCATGGGTTTCATCTTGTCAGGAGCCGTCATCACAGAGACCATATTCTCTTGGCCTGGGCTGGGATATTGGACCTTTGTGGCTATTGAGACGCTTGACTTTCCCTTGGAGCAAGCGATCTTCTTTGTGATATCCATAATGGTTGTAGCCGCAAACTTCATTGCCGATCTGCTGTACGGTTTCCTTGATCCAAGGATTAGAGCGGGGTGAAGCCAATGAGCTGGTCGTCTAAGCACCAGGGGATAAGCGAGTTCTTCCACAACAAGTTGGGCATAACTGGGTTAGCTATAATTGTGTTCTTCACGTTCACGGCCCTTTGCGCGCCGCTTTTGACCTCGAATTCACCGAATCAGATTTACGTAACGGGTCCATGGGCTGTTCCACAGTGGGCGACCGCGTTCCCGCAGTACTCTGACCTTCCATCGAACATGCTTGTTACGAGCGCCGACCTAGCGAACTGGCGTATTACCACAGCCAGCTCGACGCAGGCCACGCCTCAGCAGGTCGCCTTACCGGCCTCCGCGCTTAATGGGCTCGGCTTCAAGTTCGATCCGAGAGAGGCGCTCCTGATAAGCAGCGCTGTGCCGTACTCCGCGAAAACTTTCTCGGGAGAAACCGTGGCAAGCCTTTCGTATAATTTCACTTACGAATACAAGCCTCCGTATGACTTTACTTTTGGCGATATAATATACGTTGCCAACGTGAGTAACGTTGCCGACTTCTACTTCAGGTTCATATTGAGTGGCCCAAGTGGGACGTACAAGCTCACCAGTTACGCTATTATGTCGAATTCGCCGGTTGAGGTCATAAGCTACAGAAACGGAATCCCGGTAGGAAGATGGTACGACATATCCCTATCAAACGTGTTGCCTGATGTTAACACGGCCGCTTTGGGACCTTCTGGGTCTACTGCAGTCGATAGCGGAGAGATATTCTTAGCTAAGAAGGGGATTTACAACTATACGGTCCAGCTGGTAATTATACCGCAACAGGGGGAGACGGCCTTTGTTAAGGTTTACATGGAGCCAGCTTACTTCCACGTGCTTGGCAGAGCCTACGGCCTACTGGGCAGCGACGACAAGGGGAGGGACCTTTGGTCGCAGTTCGTCTATGGGTCGCGGATCTCCATCGAAGTGGGCCTGCTTGCTTCAGCGGCTACCGTGGTGATTGGGACCTTCCTCGGGTTGTTTTCCGCCATAGAGGGTGGTGTGCTGGACGAGTTTTGGATGAGGGTAGCTGACGTGATACTGGTGCTGCCTTTCCTGCCGCTGGCAATCGTTGTCCTGTTCGTGTTTACTCAAAGCCCCGTGGTTCAGAAAGATCCGTCGATACTTTACATATGGCTGGTGGTTCTCTTCTCAGTCCTTTCATGGCCAGGGTTGGCAAGGGTAATTAGGTCACAGGCTTTATCGCTTAAGGAGAGAGGATACGTGGAAGCAGCCAGGGCTTTGGGTGCTGGGAAGCTCTACATAATGAACAAGCATTTGCTTCCTAACATAATGGGTCTGGTGTACGCGAACTTAGCGTTAAGTGTTCCTGGTTTTATATTAACTGAGGCATCTCTCGATTTCCTGTTTCCAAATGCCTCCACAATACCCACTTGGGGAAGGATGATAGCAAAAGCGTACGAGCATGCCGCGTCAGCTACCGCGTATGGGTTCGGTTGGTGGTGGTTCCTGTTCCCTGGCCTGGCCATCGTGCTTCTCTCGCTGGCATTTGTGTTGCTGGGATACGCGCTAGACGAGATATTCAACCCACGGCTGAGGAAGCGGTAAATCGCACTGGTCCTAGGTAATCGAGATGAAAAAGAGGCTCTTTTTGGAATCTTGTGTGGTGCTTTTGATGGTCTTAGCAGGTGTTTCATTTTGTCTGTTTTATCCTAAAAGCTACGTGAGGCCAGGTTTATCGCTTCAATACAATGAAACCGTTGGGCTAAAGAACAGTCCCACTAATGTTGAGTTTAACATAAGCGTCACAAGAGTGAAGGGGCAATTCATATACTTCAATTACACGGTCATGGGGGCTCTAAATGCCACTTTCAGTCATCCCGTGACGACGCAAAACATCACCGCTTTCTTTGACCCTTTTTACAACTATACCTACGTAGCCATCGAGTACTTCGGGTTACCCTTGTTCGTTTCTGGGCTTCACGATGGTATGGGATCAACCATAGTGAAGCTTTCAGGGATCCCTTTCAACGCATCATATTCGGTTATCGGCACTTACGTTAGCGTCAACCTCACGTCCCTGATCAAGAAAGAGGGCATACCCGTGATCACGATGGTTTTCGCTGGCAATTATAATTCACATGGGATCCTTGTGGACTGCAACGTGACTAGCGTTTCCGAAGGGATATCGGTTTACGAGACCGTGAAGCTGATAAGTGAATTCATGAAATGAACGATTAGCTCGGCAGCTGACGACAGGGCCCATTCGCGCATTTTCTCCGGTGGATCTGAAGTTTGGGAAAGTTTATAAGTGGTCAATTGCGTTACAAAAAGTTCGGTGTAAAACATGCCTTTACTTGAAGTCTCCGACTTAAGGATGTATTATGTCACGAAGGCGGGGTACGTTAAGGCAGTTGATGGCCTCTCGTTTTCCGTTGAAAAAGAAAGGACGGTTGGAATAGCGGGCGAGTCGGGAAGCGGAAAGACGAGCGTGGCCACAACCATATTGAAGCTCTTACCCTCAAATGCCCGCATAATTTCGGGTTCAGTAAAGCTTCAGGGAAAAGACTTAGTGACGGCGAGCGAAGAAGAAATGAGGGAGATCAGGTGGAAACAGGTTTCCATGGTTCCCCAAGCCTCTATGAACGCGTTAAATCCAGTATTTAGGGTGGGAGATCAGATCGCCGAGGCCATATTGGCGCACGAAAACGTTTCTCAGGCGGAGGCATATCAAAGGGCTGAAGACCTGCTGGAGATGGTGGGCATTCACGCCGATAGGGCAAAGAGCTATCCTCATGAGTTCAGCGGAGGGATGAAACAGAGGGCGGCCATAGCAATGGCGTTGGCTCTTAGGCCTCCGCTCATAATCGCGGATGAGCCGACGACGGCGCTTGATGTCATAGTTCAAGCTGAGATCTTGGAGCTTTTAGAAGATGTGAAGAAGAAGTTCTCAACTTCCTTGATTCTGATCACCCACGACCTTTCCATAATATCGGAGCTAGCAGATGAAGTAATCATAATGTACGCGGGGAAAATCGTTGAGAAGGCGGATGTGTATTCGCTTTACAAGACACCTATGCATCCGTACACGCAAGGCCTGTTGGGGGCTTTTCCGGATATAAGGGCGCCCAGGAGGCGCCTTGCGTCGGTGCCGGGGTCAC
>DSEZ01000054.1 GCA_011055275.1 Thermoprotei archaeon
GCGTTATGATCACGAACCCGATAAGGCTAGCTCCCAAACCAGCAATAAAGCCCCTCCATGCCCCTCTCGCTATTAGGCCGGCCACGAAGCCGGCAATGAGCGCTCCTATGAATGGCACCCATCCTATGACGATGATCAAGAGGAAGCCCACAACCGACCCCAAAACCACGCTACCACCTCTTGCCATATCTTATGCGGGCATCAGCACTTACGCATGTCGTCCAAGCTAATGCGAACCGCGATCGATGACAATAGGTCGGGCAAAGGATTAACAGCAAGGGTTTTATTTTTCCCCTTATGACATATCGAAGTGGATAGTGAGGCACTACGCCTGATAAAAAAGGCAAAAACAATAAAGATAGAGGACCGCAGAGGGCGTTGGTCAGAGATCGCCTATTACGCGCTCGATGGTGGTATAGTGGTGCCCATTGAGCCATCGCACGCGCAATCTCCTGAAACGGTGAGCTTTGAAATAAAGGGCAAACGCTTGACCCTATCTGGGCAGGGAAAGCTGCTTATTCTTGGCGACCCCGCCCTTAACGACAGCGAAAGGGGGAAGCTCGTTTACCGCGCACCCGAGGTCCTTCCCCTGCTTACGCGTGGATGGCTTTTAGCCAAAATAGTGCCAGAAAGCATAACCGTTGATCGCGGTAGCGCGCACGAGAATGGAAGGGTTCAACTCAAAGATATGAGTACTTCTACGAAACTCAAGTACATAAAGGCACTGAAACCGTGGACGTTTCAACAAACCTTTGCATCGGCGATCATAGCGGCTCTCCTGGTCCCGGCCATAAACGCTTACCTTCTGGTGCTGTCACTGGGCATACTTTTGATAGCTCACGCATCCTTCAACATGATGAACGATTACTTTGACTATACGTCCTCGCTCGACAGACCAAAAAACATGGGCTCCATGGGATCGAGGGTACTTGTAGATAAGCTCATACCTGTTCGCACTTTCAGAATTTACATGTTGTCCTTGTTGGGGATAGCTTTAGTTGGCGGTGCTTACATGGTGCACCTGAGGCCAGTAATATGGCCTTATTTTCTCGTGGGCGTGGTCGCGGGCTCCCTTTACAGCGTGCCCAGGATAGGCTTGAGGTGGATCGCTCTTGGCGACCTCGCGATATTCCTAACTTGGGGGCCTGGAATTTTTCTGGGAAGCTACGTCCTTCAGGGAGGGTCGGTTAATGGGCCAGTAATTCTAATAGCGATCGCGCTGGGCATGCTAGTGCTTGCCATAGCGCACATAAATAACTGGAGAGATATGGCAGACGAGAGGACAACAGGCATAGTTAGCGTGGCCTCGTTACTTGGTCAGAAGGCCTCGTTGATCTATTACCTCGTGATGATATGGGGATCTTACGTGCTCTTTGGATGCGCCGTAGTACTTGACTCCAAGTTCTTTCCGATCCTCGGCTCCTTGCTGACCGTTCCTTGGGCGTTCCGTTTGACCAAAGCGACGAGAGATCCCAATGATCCCATAAGGAGCAGACTCGACATGGAAACCGCAAAGTTCACTGCCCTTCACATGTACTTTACCGTGGGATTCATGCTGCTTTTTAGGTTGATTCCGTATTTTGCCTTGATTCGCTGAGTAAGTACCTGAGCACTTCCCTTTCCAAGATTGAACCAACGAGCCTGCCCTCCGAGTCCACTACCGCGACCACTGGCTTTTCGTCTTTCTCGAACATGTCGAGAACTTCTTGAGCCTTTGCGCTTTCACTTATCTTCGGTACTTCGTGTAGCTTCACGTAAGAGAGCTTGAGGTTCTTCCCGCCCTCAAGCATTTTCAAGAGCTCATGATCGTTCACGTAGCCTAAGGGCCTGTCCTCATCATCAACAACTATTAGGACCCTCGTATGCAGTTGTTCGATCGCGTAAACGGCATCGGCCAGCGTGGAATTTGCGGAAATGCTTACCGTGGAAAGCGTGTTGGCCAGCTGCCCTGCAGTGACGTTTCTCAGTTCGTACCGAACGAACTTTATGGACGGAGTCTGCTTGGGGCTTTGCACTTGTAGCCCCCTCTGGTAGCCGAGGGGACCTATTATGGCGAGTGCCGTGACAGCTATCATGGAAAGCGAATAAACGGATGGGGAGATGAGGGACATGCTGAGCGCGGTCAGCAGAATAGCGCCGTCCACGCCGCCCTCATGCGACATAGCGAAGAAGTTCCTGATCGGGTCTGCCCCTATTCTTGGCGAGATGAAGTAAGAGGAAACAAGCTTTGCCGCAAGCGCGGAAGCGAGGGCCGCCATTCCTAAAATCAAGAGGGAAGGCGTTAGCTTGGTGAAGTAAAGCCCTAGGCCCATGAAAAACATGGGCTCAAAAAAGCCGTATGTAAGCGCCCTGAGCTTCTCAAGCATGTAGGCGTTATCTTTTATCTCGTCTGACATGAAGGCTCCCAGCAGAAAAGCAGCTATGGCTGAGTTGAAACCAACGTACTGGGCCAGGAAGCCGAAGGCCAAGATTATTCCCACGACGACCGAAAAGCTTGCCTCCCTGGTCCTAAGGTAACCTTCCAGATTAGTTATCAGCGGTTTCGCGAGGAAAAGACCAAAGGCCATGATCCCCAATATGACGGAAGCCATCTTAGCTGTGTAGACCACGGCCGACGGCGCGCTGGATAGGGATGAAGGCGATGATATGAAACCGAATAGGAGCACGGCGGAGATCTCCATGGTCATGACCTCGATGAAGAGGTACGAGGTTCTGCTTGCTTGTTCCTGATTACCGTGCGTTTCCTGAACTGTCCTTGAAAATGGCCCAGCGCTTACCATGGCGAGCACAATAGCCATCACCGAGGCCTGAAGAAGGTGCAGGTGAAATACGAGAGCGAACGCTACAATAAGAAGTACGAAGGAAAGGGAGAAGGCGATTACCCCTGCTGCTATGGACTTTCTGAAGCCAAGGACGCGGGTTGGCTTGTCCTCAACCCCTGCCATGAACAGGATGAAGACGATACCAAGGGATGTGAACTCCTCCACGTAGGGTGAGCTAACCATAAGGCTCATCACGCCTGGGCCCATTATTATCCCTAGTATTATGGCCCCCACGAACGGTATGAGTCCCATCTTTGAGAAAGTCTCCTCTCCAAGCTTGCCTATTATGAGCAGAATGCTCAGCTCGAGTATGCCAAAGAGCGCGCCATAATAAGCCATGTCTAAGGCTTAAGCTCAACGACTTTTGAGGATTTTGTAGGTGCGGTTGACGGGCGTTGCATGGCTTTGCACGCTTAATAGCTCCCGAAGATATTAAGGGAATTGGCCGATAAATCGGGAACGTCTAGGGTATCTAAGCTGAAATCCATAGGCTTTAGGAAGACTGTTCACTTTGTCATGTGCCTTTACCTTCTGGTACCTTTCTTCGTTAAGTTAAGTGCCTTTCGGCTAAATCCCTTGTTATTTTACGCGATAACGGCAACCGCAGCTTCGTTGATATATGCCGCGCAGGTAAAAAGGCCAATCTTCGCTGATGCGCTTTTCGATGCCATGGCGACCACCAGGCAAAACGTGATACAGCAGATAAGCAAGTCAGCGCCGAACGTTAAGGATCAAATAAGGGCACTCGACGACGGCATAAGCAGGATAGAGAAAAGCGTGAAGGACTTTGTTGACCAGATGGAGAGGGACTACGAGAGAAGAGGGGGTTACCTTGGTATGTTCATGGGCGCTGCTGGTGTGCTCATGTCTCAGGCTTTTACGGGAAACTACGTGTTCTACGGTATACTTTCGGTAATGCTTTATGATACCATGAGTGCGGTTGGAGGAGTTATGCTGGGGCATGTAAGAATACCCTTCACTAATTCAACCGTTGAAGGCGCCCTTATTGGGGCAGTTTCGCTTGCTGTTCCGCTTCTGATTCTTAACGGCTTTAATTTAGGCATTCTTGCGGTTCCCGCCACCGCTATAATTAGTGAGGCCTATGGAATAGAGGATAACTTCACCATACCTGTGACCACTTCTCTCGTTTCTATGGCGCTTGGTCTCAGGGTTTTGTGAACTATCCCGTACTGGCGGATGGGGCCTCGAGGGAGGGCAC
>DSEZ01000055.1 GCA_011055275.1 Thermoprotei archaeon
CCTGGGTGAACCTTCATAACAGCCCTCTTCACTATGCCGACATCATATTCCTTTTCCCAGTTTTTGATGGACATGCCTTGACACGATCAATGGCCCCATCTACGCCTTTTAAACGCTACATTAAAAGTGCGGGCGGAAAAATGCAAGCACTTTTCATCAAACAAGCTACGCGAAGACCTCCTAACGATCGGCCACCTGCACAAAATTAAAAGTATTCAAAGGAGCCTATGGCAACCGTTCTATAACGTCGGGAAGATCGCCAAACTTGTCGGGATCGAGATAGGCATCAGGCTTAATCTGATAACTGGCAGAGGCATGACCTATGAGTATGGCCTTCATCCCAGCCCGCTTGGCACCAACCACATCTGTCTCATAAGTATCTCCAACGTAAACAACCTTGTCCCGCTCACGTAAAAGCCCAAGCCTTGCAAGCGCCACGTCAAAGATCAACGGATCCGGTTTCTTAAATCCTACCTCGGAGGAAAGCACTATGACGTCAAAAAGCCTATGCAGTCCGTAAGTCCTTAACTCAGGCCAAGTGAACGCGGCCTGGGCGTTCGATATCAACGCAAGCGGTCTTCCTAGCCTTCCCAAAACCTCTTCAACACCATTTCTAAGCCCGAACTTCTTGATGCTCAACGCCCTGAAAACGAGACACGCTTCCTCCACAAACCTACGCCTCGCGGACGAACCCAGTATGACTTCCATGACATCCCTCACGTCAGCCTCGGGGTACCGCAAGCCCATGCTGACCTCCCTCTTCAGCCTCTTATCGAACTCCGCCCTATAGGAGGTAGCGAGCTTCTGCGGATCCACGTGAACCTCATTGAGTTCCAGCCACCGCGAGAAAGCCTCAAAAAGCTTCTCGTCTTGCTCGTCCGTTTCTATCAGGAAAAGGGTTCCATAAGCGTCGAAAGCAACCGCCTTAGGCTTCATAGTTACATCAATCTCACAAATTTAAAGCAACCGTTAGCGCCCCGTAAGCCCTCACACAGACATTCTTATTTCGGTCCCTTTACATTATTTATATGATAGAACTTACTTCCGACGCGCTTTCATACGCGCAAGAGCATGGAGCCGAATACGTGGAGGTAAGAGGAGAAACGACGGAGTTTCTCGACTTACTGGTAGAGGATCGCGGCGTCGTTCACTCCATTGGAGGTATATATAACGGAGTTGGAATAAGGACTTTTTACGGCTCCGGGAGAGGATATTCCTCGACGTCCTTCATAACTAAAACCTCGATCGAAAGGGCCGTCGAGGAATCCGTTAGAATGGCCAGGGCGTCGAACTTCAACGCCACCAAAGTAAAGCCAATTGAGGGAAGGGTTGAAAACGTGAAGGCCCCAATGAAGCAGGATCCAAGGGAACTCGACAGTCAAGATAAGGTAAAGGAGGTATTGGCACTAGCTAGAGCGGCATCAAAGGTAACGTCTGCAAAGCTGACAAGGTTGCACTACCTGGAACTTTACGAGGACAGAACCCTGGCCACGAACTACGGCCTAAGGCTCAGAAGCATAAAGCCCTCGGTATACGTGTCCATAGAGGCCTATGGTGATGGCTGGCAACTCATCTATGAGGATGGATACGTTGGAGGATGGGAGGTTTTCAAGCAGATCAGGAAGGACGTTGACGAGTTCTACGAACAGCTCGTCTTCTCTTCAACTGATGCGGAAGCCGAAAGCGTCGTGCTCTCTCCAAGGGCCGCCTCGAATTTCTTAATTGACGACGTCCTACCCCAATATGTCTTTCCTAGTGAAAGCTCGTACGATCGCTTCCCGTTGCCTAACTTAGAAGTTTTAGATGACCCCACTCGGGAATCAGGCTACGGATACATGCCATTTGACGACGAGGGAGTGAAGGCCGAGCCGATACAGCTCGTGGCAAGCGGCAAGGTCGAGCGCAAGCTTACCACAAGGGAACTTGACGACTACGGAGGAAGGGCGAGAGCGCAGGACTTCATACATGAGCCGGGACCCGCAAACAGCAACACCAGGGTCGTGTCAATTGAAAAAACCTCAATGCCAAAGGACTTCTACTACGTGCCTTTTACATATTCTCTGGGCTCCTTCAACTCGGGCGAGGTCATTTGGCTCTATTCACCCCTTACCGTGGTCTACAAGGGCGGCGCGCCGGTTGGCAGAAAAGCGCTCAGACTGGGTATTGACCTATCTAAGGTAAAGGTAACGGGCATAGAAGGGGAACCGAAACGCTTCGGATGCCTCAGGAAATTTGGAGGTGGGCTCATACCTATAGCCGAGGAATCCTATGCCCTTCTCGTGGAGGGGGGAATCGTTGACTGAAGATCAGCTCGAATCTGCGGCCGAGATGGCCGTGTTTGATGCCGAGAAGCTCGGGGCGAGGGAGGCCGAGGCCTATGCCTCCTCCATAAGAGGCCTTAGGGCAGAGGTGGTGGACGGCTACCTTCATTACTCTTCCATATTCAACGAGGTGGGCGTGGGAATAAGGATAGTTGAAGATGGTGCCACGGGCTTCAGCTTCACAAATTCGCTAACGAAGAAGGACATCAGAGATGCTGTTGAAAGGGCCTTTCACCTCTGCAAGAGCTCAAGACCCGATTTTCCGCCAGCTACCCTCCCTAAGTCGCTGGGAAAGAACCAGATAGGCGACTCCTACGATCCACGCATAGCTAAGATAAACGTGGAGAGCGTCGTGAACTTGGCAAAAGAGATAGTTGACGGCATAATGGAGGTCGACAAAAAGCATGAGCTTCACGCGAGAGGTAGCGTCAGATCCGTCGAGCTCATAAGGGCGGTTGACACCGCAGGCGCAGGAATTGTGACCGAATCGGTAACGATGCTGCAAGGGCTCGCAAGGGCAACGCTGCGCTCGGACCCACTTTCAAGTTGGAGCGAGTGGGACGGCGTCAGGGTTGGGAGCCTTGATGGGGCCAGCGAGGGATCGACGGCGGCCGAAAACTGCCTATCCCTAAAGAACGCCTCCAAGCTTGCAGATAAGCCGGGGCCCATGCTTTTAGATAAACAAGCGCTCGCATCGATAATGTCTGTTGCATGGAGGGTTTTCGATGCCTCTTGGGGTGGGCACTTAGAGCTAGGTCATCAGATAGGCCAGCCATTCCTCAGCATTTACGACGACGAAGTTGCCCCAAATGGGATATCGTCAAGGGGATTTGATGATGAGGGACTTAAGACTGGCCTCATACGCTTGGTGGAATCGGGCACCGTTACGACGCTCCTCACTAACTACAGGTGGGCACAAAAACTGAAGCTCAATCCAACTGCCAGCGCCTACAGGTATGGGGATAGGCCATTTACGGCATCTCCGCAAATTGGTCCTACCAACATATCCATCAAGGGAGATAACGAGGATTTAGGAGAAATGCTCAAGGGAACGCGGGGAGGAATCCACGTGATCGATGCCCGCAACGTCAAGCTTATTGGAAAAATGCTCACTTTCTCTGCCTTTCCAGCCTTTGAGATAAGCAACATCGGCGAGGACTCTTCTCCCGTTAGGCCAGTCGACATATCCATACCCATAGAGCAGTTCTTTAAACGCATAATTGCTGTTGAAAGCGGCAAAAAGGAATATCCCGGGGTGTCGGCGTCGGCGGTAGCGCTCTCGTCAAGTCGAGGGGCGCGAGTCGGCGTCCCCTAAACCTCGAAAAGAAGCTGTCCCTGTTTTCTTCTTCCTTCTCAAATTCCTCAAGAAGTTGCCTTTGCCTTTCGGTCAGCTTCTTTGGGATCTGAACGTTTATCCTAACCACTTCGTCTCCGCTCGCGCCTCTTCCCCTTACCCCAGCGCCCTTTATCCTTATGGTAGAACCGGGCTGAGTGCCAGGAGATATATGAACTACCTGCTTGCCCTCTAGCGTTGGGACCTCGATATCGCCTCCAAGCGCGGCCTTTGACATGGGTATTGTTATGTCCACAACTACGTCGTTACCGTCCCGGGCAAATGTGGGATGTGGAGCGACCGTTAGGTGGACGTAGACGTCTCCCGACCTTCCCGATCTTCCCGCGTTTCCCTGTCCCGCAAGTCTAAGCACCTCACCATCCTCAACTCCCGCAGGTACGTCAACAATTATCGATCTTTCTTTCCTCACGTAACCCGTGCCTCCGCACGTGGGACAGGGCTTCTCAATCACGTAACCCCTTCCTCCACAAGTGTTGCAGGGAACTACCTGCACAAATCTCGCAAATCCTATTCCCGATACCTTCCTCACGTAACCCGTGCCTCCGCACGTGGGACAGGTTTTTCTTGCGGTCCCCGGCGCCGCTCCTGTCCCACCGCACGTGGGGCAGACCTCAATTCTCTTTATCCTTATGGTTTTTTGGACTCCCTTAACGGCTTCCTCAAAGCTCAGCTTAAGGCTGACGTGGATATCACTGCCCCTCTGAGCCGATGAGGGACCATAGCCGAAAAGCGTCTGGAAAAAATCCTCCATGTTAAGATCTCTAAATATGTCGCCAAAGTCGACCCCACTGAAAATGTCCTCTTCGGAGTGCTTTCTGCCGAAGCCCTCCGCTCCTTCGGCATCGTATTCCCGGCGCTTTTCATCATCGGAAAGAACTGCATAGGCCTCTGAGATGAGCTTGAACTTCTCCTCTGCCTCCGGGGACTTGTTCCTGTCCGGATGATACTGAAGCGCAAGTTTGCGGAAGGCGGCCTTTATCTCCTCTTTAGTGGCGTTTCTGGGAACGCCAAGGACTTCGTAGTAATCTACGTCGGCCACCTTCCATCGCTTCCCTACGATTGCTTATCTCCCTCGACTTTAAAGTTCGCGTCCTTGGCTTCTCCCGTGCCCTGCGCTTGCGTCCCGGTGGCATTTGATGATGAAGCGGCACTATAAGCCACTGTCCCCACCTCAGAAAGCACTTTCTGAAGTCCCTCGGTTCTGCTCTTTATCAGGTTTACGTCATCTCCCTTCAAGGCCTCCCTCAGGTCCTTTATGGCTGAATTGACGCGTTCCTTGAGGTCCGATGGAACCTTATCTCCGAGATCCGCTAGCGACTTCTCACTCGCGTATATCAGCGAGTCAGCGTTGTTCTTTGCCTCAGCGAGCTCCTTCTTCTTCTTGTCCTCTTCCGCGAAACGCTCTGCCTCCTTAATCATCCTCTCCTTTTCCTCCTCGCTGAGCTTGGTCGATCCAGTTATCGTTATTTTCTGCTGTTTTCCGGTCGCCTTATCAACAGCTGTCACGTTGAGGATGCCGTTGGCATCTATGTCGAAGGTCACCTCTATCTGAGGTACTCCTCTCGGGGCAGGAGGTATTCCGGATAGTGTAAACATACCAAGTGAAAGGTTATCGGCCGCCATTGGTCTCTCGCCCTGAAGCACGTGGATTGTGACCTCGGTTTGGAAGTCCGCGGCGGTCGTAAATATCTGGGACTTTCTTGTAGGGATCGTCGTGTTCCTATCAATTATCTTTGTGAACACGCCTCCGACGGTCTCGACCCCCAAGGATAGTGGGGTGACGTCAAGAAGAACGATATCACTTATCTCTCCAGCCAAAACTGCTCCCTGGATGGCGGCACCTATGGCAACGCATTCCATTGGATCGATTCCTCTCTCAGGGGCTTTGCCGAGGAGCTCCTGCACGAACCTCTGTACTATGGGCATTTTTGTCGGGCCCCCTACCAGGATGATCTTATCTATGTCCTCCTTCTTCCATTTCGCATCTTGAAGGGCCTGGGCGAGAGGGGCCTTTGTCCTCTCTAGAATGGGGGCCACGAGCTCCTCCAGCTTGGCTCTGGTCAACGTCGCGGTCAGATGCTTGGGCCCAGTTGCATCTGTGGCTATGAAGGGCACGTTTATGTCGGTGGTCAACATGGATGAGAGCTCTATCTTGGCCTTTTCCGCGGCTTCTCTAACCCGCTGCATCGCCATCTGGTCTCCAGTCAGGTCTATCCCCGTCTGGTCCTTGAACTGCTTCACGAGATAGTTGACTATTGCGTTATCCATGTCGGTACCTCCGAGCTGGGTATCTCCATTCGTCGCCTTCACCTCAAAAACTCCGCCTCCGAACTCCATCAGCGTGACGTCGTAAGTCCCTCCACCAAGCTCGAAAACCAAGATCTTCATCTCCTTGTCGGACTTATCTACCCCATATGCCAGCGCTGAAGCGGTGGGCTCGTTTATTATCCTAACCACTTCAAGTCCAGCTATGGTGCCAGCGTCCTTAGTCGCCTGCCTTTGATTATCGTTGAAGTGTGCCGGGACCGTTATGACGGCCTTCTTTATGGGTTCACCGAGATAGGTTTCTGCGTCACGCTTTATCTTTTGAAGCAGAAAAGCTGAAAGCTGCTCTGGGGTATACTCCTTCCCGTATATCTTGTACTTGTAATTTGTTCCTATCTTCCTCTTCCAAGCTGCTACGGTTCCCTCGGGATTAGTAGCGGCCTGCCTTCTCGCGGGCTCCCCTACAAGCAGCTGGCCGTCCTTAGTAAAAGCAACGTAGGAGGGAAAGGCCTTACCTCCCCATACCGTTATACCCTCTGCGCTCGGGATCACTACAGGCCTGCCACCCTGCATAACCGCAGCTGCGGAATTGCTCGTACCCAGATCTATGCCCAATATCTTTTCTGGCATTTTCTGATATCATGTATAACGGTCATACGCCCTATATGTTTTTTGATCCGCCGATTTTTACTGGGCTTTTCAAGCTAAGTTAACGGTTTATCTCACTGTACTTGCCTAGATTTAGAGATCTTGACTATCGAGGGCCTTAGCACCTTCCCCTTCAGCGTGTATCCCTTGCGCAACTCCACTGCAACGGTGCCAGCGGGCAAGTCGGTTTCCTCTTCACCTACTGCCTCATGAATCATTGGATCAAACTTTGACCCAACTGCGGGAATCTCCTCTATTCCGGCCTCCTTAAAAGCTGAGCGAAACTCATCAAGTATCATCCTAAGTCCCTCCTTAAGGTTTTGATCGCTTGTCTGCTGCCATACCCTTTGCAAATCATCAACCGCAGAGATCACTGGAAGAAAGGCCTTCGCCTCAAGCGAAAGAACCCTAGCTTCTATTTCAGCGTCTTCCCTTTTCCTTACGTTTTCCAGATCCGCTAAAGCGTACATAAGCTGCTTTTGAACCTGCTCCAGTCTTCTGTTAGCTATCTCTTTGTCCAAAAAGAGCAAACCTGGATCGATTTCCACGAAGGCCCCACCTATGACATAAAAACGGTGCCATAATAAAAGTATCGGAATTAGACCTTGGCGCCATTACATAACCTACCCAAGAGGGCGAATCGGGTCAGGTCTCGCTTTCAGTTTAAAAGCCGCTCACGCAGTTTCTGATAAGTTGCCTTCTCTTAAGAACCCGCTCCCGAAAGATAACGTCATAGTTCATCTGATCATGAGATCCCGGTTCTAAGAACGCTTTTTAACGACCAAGGATTTCGTTGTATGATCAACGAAGATCTGGCTTTAAACCTAATACGTCGTGCTGAGCAACTCGGCGCTTCTTACGTCGAAACCCGTTTCGAGGAATCCGAGGAAGAGGGGGCAATCGTTAAAAACAGGGAGGTCGACGCGGTGGGATATTCGCGCGCGAGTGGAGTGGGAATTCGGGTGGTTTACAGAGGAGCGCTTGGTTTTTCATCAACAAACGACCTGTCTGAAGCAAGCCTAATGAAGATGTTGGACACCGCTATCAGCATGGCCAAAGCCGCGAGCATCAGGATAAAGAATCCCGTGCGCGTCGCTCAGATTGAAAGCGTCTCAGCAAAATGGGCATCGGAGCGCAAGCAAAATCCTTTCTCAGTACCCATGGAGGAAAAGATAAACGAACTGCTCGCCCTAGATGATTACGCAACTTATGCTGACGTCACATTCCCCGCTAGGGTGTTTTCAATCGGGTTCAATGAAAAGAGAAAACTCATCGTTAACAGCTACGGGGATAAAGTGGAGAGTGATGTATTAAGGGCGGAGGGCTTTATCTTTCTAACTGCCTATAACCCGCAAAAAGGAAGCATACAAAAATATGATCAACTGGGCGAGGCCAGCGGATGGGAAGCGGTGGCCAAATGGGACTTAAGGAATAGGACGAAGGAACTGGCAAACGTCCTTTCAGATAACTTGATGAAGGGGACCCTTCCCGAGACTGGGGAGAAAGACGTGGTTTTGGGCTCTGAGGTATCCGGCATAGTCGTCCACGAGTCCGCCGGTCATCCAGCAGAAGCAGATAGGATACTTGGAAGGGAGGCCGCGCAAGCTGGGGAGTCGTACCTCAAGCCAACTTCATTGGGCCTTAAGATCGGATCAGATAAGGTCAACGTAATCGATGACCCAACATTGCCCCATTCTTACGGGTACTACCTCTACGATGATGAGGGTGTAAAAGCTAGGCCCAGGTACCTCATAAAAGATGGTATAATAAATGAGTTTCTTCACAATAGGGAAACCGCGTCCCTTCTGGGAGCCCAGCCAAACGGCGCAGCCAGGGCCTCAGCTTTTGACAGGGAACCCATGGTAAGGATGGCAAACACCTATTTCGCGCCAGGAGATCAATCATTGGATGAACTGGTAGAAGGCATAAGCGATGGCGTATACATAAAGTCTTTCATGGAATGGAACATAGATGACGTGAGGTGGAACGAAAGGTACGTCGGGTTGGAGGCCTATTCCATAAAGAACGGCAAGATCGAGGAGCCACTCAAGGCTCCCGTGCTGGAGATAACAACCGGAAAGCTCTATTCAAGCGTTGACGCCGTTAGCAGGAACCTTGCTTTCAATGCCGCCACGTGTGGCAAAGGTGAACCATCGCAAGGAGTTCCTGTGTGGACAGGAGGTGCCGAGGTAAGACTTAGAAGGGTGAGGATTTCTAAGAGGTGATCCGAATGCAAAGCGCCGATCTGGACGTCGCTCAAGTGGTCGTAAGGAGCGCAAAACCGGGCGAGGAGGTAGCATGCCTCATAGCTTCAACTTCCAGAAAGATGGTGAGGTTCTCTAACGGCGAGTTCACGGTTTCCCAAGCATGGAATGAGATCGAGACCGCGATACTTTACAAGAACCGTGGAAGCATCGCGGTTGGCTCCACCCTAAGCACCGCCACGGACGCAGCCCTCAGCCTGCTCGACAGG
>DSEZ01000056.1 GCA_011055275.1 Thermoprotei archaeon
CGGTTCCCTTGAGCTGAGCAACTATCTCGTCCAAACCAACGGAGCTCAGGTCGGCGTCCTTCGCTATGGCCGCCATCTTTCTCCCAGCGTTAACCAGTCTCCTCTTATATAGGCCTGTAGACGCAAGCGCATCCTTTGCTAGGTCCATGAAAGGAGCTTTTTCAAGCCCAGCCAAGTCGCGTATTACGTCCTTGCACATTTTCAACGTTTCCTCAGGCTCCAACGCTCCTTCGGGCGCCCTTATGGCCCACCTGTAAGCGTCTTGTGCTACCTGGACAGTTAACCCAGTCCTCTTGGAGAACAGGTATGCAAATCCCCTCGCTAAGCAGCGATTCTCCAAAAGACCCGCGTGAGTATGAATCACCGCGTAGTCCTTCCAGACCTCCACGAGTACCCGCCTGTCGGTAGCAACTGGCAATCCCTGGGCGACCTGATCTACCACGTCCGAAACGGCCCTCATCAGGACATCCTTTTCGGCGTAGGGATAGATCCGCGACAGCTCATCGACTATCGCCTCAAGCTTCTTACCGTTCTTGATCCCCTCTTCAACTGCCCTCCTGATGTACCCCACTTCCTGCGCTATCTCCTGGGGAACGGGTATTTCCTCGCCCTCCCAGCTTGGGATTGCCCCAAGGGGATCGCTTGCCTTCTTAACGTATACTTTATCGTTATAAACCTGCGTTATCTCCCAAACCGACCCCACCTCGACAAACTTCACGCCAGGCACGCCGTTCTCTCCTACAAATGCCTCGTCGAGGACGCCCACGGGCTCCTCCTTCCCCCCGCTTTCATCAACTACTAGATACTGCTTCTCCTCTGGTATCATGGAGAGGTTGTCAAAATAATAGGAGTAGAAAGCGCTCCTATTAGCCGGCTTAACCACGCTGTCATCCGAGCTTGAGTAATATGCCAAGCGTGGGCGCCTCGTGCTCATGTAGTCTACAACCGCCCTCAGATCCTCCTCTTTTAGGTCTTTGAAGGGATAACTCGCTCTCAGAAAGTCTAGCACGTCCTTAATCTTCCACTTCCTCCTCCATATGAGCAATCCGGCAAGCTGATGCATCAGGACGTCCAAAGGGGCGTCAAGCACCCTAACTGGCTCAAGTTCCCCATGCATGAGCCTTCTTGTTATGACGACCGCTTCAAGTGTATCGTCCTCATCCATTGTTACGACGTACCCACGGGACACCGCTCCGAGGGAGTGGCCCGCCCTCCCAACCCTTTGAACTAGCCTCGTAACCTGCCTCGGGCTGTTGTATTGTATGACTAGGTCAACCGAACCAACGTCAATTCCAAGCTCAAGCGATGATGTGCATATTATGCCACGAAGGCTTCCCTCCTTCATGGCTTTTTCCACGCCCAGCCTTGACGACCTTGCAAGGGAACCGTGATGGACGCCTATTGGAAGCGCCTGATCCCACATGCGAAACCTGTTTGTAAGCGTTTCAGCAACCGACCTCGTGTTGGTAAATAGAAGGACCGTTGAAGCAGTTTCCATGATCTCCCTCATAAACCTAAGCCGTGCCGCTACGTCTGGAAGGGTAAAGAGTTTCGACGCGAGTTCCTCGTCTTCGGGGCCAGGTATGGGATAAGCCACTTTTATGTCGTATCTTTTATCGGTATCCGCCCTTATCACGCTTATTTGGCGAGAGCCGACTAAGTACTTACCAACCTCTTCAGGGGTACCAACTGTAGCGGAAAGCCCTATGACTTGGAAGTCCCCAACGGCCGCCCTAAGCCTCTCGAGCGCAACTGCCAGCTGAGCCCCGCGTTTCGAGGAAGCAAGCTCGTGGACCTCGTCAACCACAACCCACCTGAGGGATGCCATGGCCGCCATCAGAACCTTACCTGTGAGTATGGCCTGAAGGGTCTCGGGCGTGGTTATGAGGAGATCTGGGGGTAACCTGCTTTGCCCCTCGCGCTCAAGGTCGCTGGTGTCTCCATGCCTCACGGCGACCCTTATGTCAAGCCTCGCAGACCACCAGGATATCCTCTCCAGCATGTCCCTGTTGAGCGCCCTCAAAGGGGTTATGTAAAGCGCCTTGATCCCTTTCTTTCCTCTTCCCATGCCAACGATGCCCGAGAGGACAGGTATGAGAGCTGCCTCGGTCTTGCCGCTTCCAGTTGGGGCTATGAGCAAAACGTTCTCGCCAGCCAATATCTTAGGCATGGCAGCGAGCTGAGGGGGAGTAAACTGGCCAAACCTCTCCCTGAAAAGCTTTTCAACTAAAGGATGAAGCCCTTCTACCACAAGAGATGATCTTCCACAGCTATATGGATTTCTAGCATACTTTCACCATAGGCTCCGAAAACTTATTAAACGCGCGGTCGTCCCCTCCGGAAATACCACCATTGCGGATGGAGCTGCAACTTTCAGGTCTATCTCTATGAGAGCAACGGTTATACTTTCGGGGGATAAAGTTTAATGGCAAAGCAGCAGGTTAGTCTGTGGCCTCCCAAACTCCCTCTGATGAAGGTGTCCATGTCGAAGAATACGCCGGCACGCAAGTCGGCGGTAACATACTGATAAGGCCGGAGGTATTCGATCAGTCATATGTACCTCTCAGGCTGCTGGGAAGGGAGGATTACCTTGGTCGGCTTGTAAAGACGTGGAAGTCGAGAGAGGAGGACGACTACCAGCGCTCTTTCAGGCTGCTTCTCACGGGCTCGGCCGGCGTTGGAAAGACCGCGCTATCGGTCCTCTTCAGCAGGCACCTGAACGTAAGGTCAAAGGTGGAGGGAAA
>DSEZ01000057.1 GCA_011055275.1 Thermoprotei archaeon
GAGGCCCGTTGCGATGGCGCCCTCCCGCGATCAAGCCGCTCTCCCGGTGCGGGCGGCAAGGCGAGCGTCCCCTGCGGTTGCCAAGCGATGTGAAGCGCCGTCCTTTATGGCTAAATAGTTCAAACAACTTCTTCGACCATTATGCGCTTGGGCGGAATGATCTCATGTGGATATATCTTTGTGGCTATCAGGCTAACTCCTTCGCCCACCCTTACGTCATCTGCAATCACGCTAACACCCATTATCTTTGTTTGTGCCGTTTCGGAGGAGAGAATTTCCGCGTGCCTTCCCACGATGCTATCGCGGATCTGTGCAGCTTTACCGATGAATACACGATCCATGATAGCCGAGTTCTCTATCACAGATCCATCTCCTATTATGGTATAGTTATCTATGGAAGAGTCTTTGATGTAAACGTTATCTCCTATGGAGCAGTGCCTGCCTATCAAAACGGATCCTTCAACCTTAATCTTCCCCATCTTTATCTTATTCTCGATCTCCTTTGCCCTTTTAATTGATTCAGCGCTTTCACCTTGTACCCAAACGGACGCGTCAGCCGCAATCTGGTTTCCTTTTGGGAGCCAAGGCTCTTCAACCTTAAGGAGTTTTTGCATCGTTTCCAGGTACTTATTTGGGCTCCCTATGTCGTACCACTGACCTCTGATAGGGTACGCGTAAATCGGGTAGTCTCTTTTCAGTAAGTAAGGTATGAAGTCCAGACCGAAGTCCAAGCGCCCCGCCTTTATCATGTTTTTGACTTGCTCCTCTTGGAAGATTTCCCTTATCTTAGGGCTTAAAAAGTAAACCCCAGTATTTATGAGGTTTGATGGTGCTTCCTCCTTTTTAGGCTTTTCAACAAATCCCATTACCCTCATGTCCTTATCGAGTTTGGCAACCCCGTACTCTGAGACGTCGTCGACGGCAGTCACCCCTATGGTCATTACGGCGTCCTTTTGTTCGTGGAACTTGATCAGCTCCTTTATGTCTACATCAAATATGTTGTCTCCCTGCACTCCAACGACGGGATCGGTTATATCATAATAATCCATATTTATCCTCACGGAGTCGGCATTGCCCACGTCATCAACTCTCGGCTGGTACTTTATGTGAGCTCTTGGCTCTATGGCATAATAGGAAGAGAACCCCCTCCCGTCACCAAAGTAGTCAAACAGGCTCTTGTAATTCACGTAGCCCTTCACCCCGAATATGAAGTTTTTTACGCCTTGACGCGCGAGATTGGCCATAGCTATCTCAACGATGGGGCGGTTGAGAAGTCTAATGACCGCCTTCGATACTTCGGCTGTTAGAGGTCTTAGCCTAAGCGCTTGACCCCCGACCGGAATTATAACCCTTAACCTATCCGTGTCGCAGGGCTCACCCAACTCATATAAATACGTGCGTCAGCATTTAACTTCTTTGGGACTTAATAGAGCAAGAAACCCTCTTTCTTAAGTTAGTGATGCTCATTCATGCCTTCCTTGTTAAGGTCAAAAAGCTCCCGATAATAGGGTCAAAAAGTTCGGGTATTCAGCAGTTGTTCCATGAGGCTTTCGAGCCATTCTACTGCGTACTCGTTGTCCATGTCTTTTGCTTTGCTTATGAGTTCTTTTACCCTTGACAGCAGCTCGCTCTTGCTCATTGACGTGATCTGGCCTAGCTCGTAGTCTAGGTCCTTTGCTATGGCGTTGAGTCCCTCGATAGTCTTTCTTGAAAGCCCATTATCTGAGTAACTTATGGGAAAGCGCTCCATGTAGGGATTGTGCTGCTCTGCTATTTCGCCGTATGTATCGGAGTTTATGGCGCTGAGATATATTTTTTTAACCTCCTTAACGATGAGACCTATCACTTTTTCCTTGTCACCCTCAAGGTTGAACTCGTTCTTCCAGTCATCCCAGTTCCCCTCAACCACCCCTCTTGCGATCTCTGGCGGTACCCCC
>DSEZ01000058.1 GCA_011055275.1 Thermoprotei archaeon
GGACAAGGCTTTCAATCAAGCCGCGCTTGCGGCCTCGGAGCTTCAGCACAAGGTTGACGTCGTTGGTTCTGAGGTGAGGAGCGATGCGGCGACAATACAAGAGATTGGGCATCGCATAGAGGAGAACAAAACAAAGCTTGCCCGGATCGTTTCAGAGCTATCTAAACCGATGCCGGGTTTTAGGCCTTCATCGGAAGTAAGGAAAGAAATGGATGAACTCCAAGGGCAGGTATATGGCGAACAGCTTAAGATCACACAGATGAAGGGGCGCTTAGAGGATTACAAAAAGGCGCTTCGGCAGCTTCCCGAAAATCCCCCCCGTCCGAGTCGCTCGTTACAAGATATCGAACGTGACATTGATGTATTGCAGGATCAGCTTAATGAGCTGAAAAGTGCCGACATGGAGTTAAGGCGGTTTGACCAGAGTTATGACGAGATGGCGCAGGAGGGAAGATGTCCTTGTTGCGGTAGGGAAATCGACCGGGATTTGGCCATTAAGCTGAAGGAGGACGCCAGCCGCAAGCGCGACGAGATAAAGAGGCAGCTTCTGCAGCTGAATGAGAGGATAATCGGGTTGAGAACAGAGCGCGATGCCGTGGCTGATCTGCAACGCGAGCTTGACCTATACGAAAGTCAGAAGAACAGAGTCAAGGAGCTGGAACAGGAGCTTGTAAAAATGCTCAGCGATGAGGGCTTGCAAGAACAAGGGGACATCGCAGCAGCGGTTCAAGAGGCGATCGAGGGAATAAATAAAAGGATAGAGTACATGCGTTCTCAGCTCAAGGACCTTAATGATGAGCTACTTAGGGCGATCGAATTGGAGAAGGAGTTGAGCCTGAGGCGCCGTCTTGAAAGTGAAAGGAATGAGATCGAGAGAAGCATTGAGGATGACGCTGAAAGGGTCGCAAAGCTGAAGGACGACATAAAAAAGAAGGAGGAGGAGCTAAAAGCCCTCAAGGAGCGGCTTGATGATGCCCTTTCAAAAAGGGATTTTGCATTGGAAGCCGCGGACCTTGCAAAAAAAGCTTACGAGGTGGCAGAGGAGAGGCTGGGTGAAAAGTTAAGCGCTTATCGCTCGCTTAGCGCCAAGCGGGCTGACTTAGAGGATAGGATTGTCTCGTTGAGTAGGGAGGTAGACGATAAAAGGGACGCTAGGGCGCGTGCCGCGGAGGCCAAGGAGGTTGTCGATTGGCTTAAAGGTTTGTTCATACCTCTGGTAGTCGAGATAGAGCAGGAAGTGCTGGCTAGGCTTAACCAGGAATTTCAAGAGAAGTTTTCGGCCTTCTTCTCAACTCTCATAGGTGATCCCCAGAAAAAGGTTTACATCGATGAGGAGTTCTCGCCAAAGATGGAACATGGCGGTATTGAGATGGATCTAGATGAGGGACCAAGCGGTGGTGAAAGGAGCTCTATGGCATTGGCGTACAGGCTTGCCCTTAACGAAGTGGCAAGGGAGGTCGCTGGGCTTTCAGTCGACCTGATAATCCTTGATGAGCCTACAGATGGCTTCAGCTCGGAACAATTATCAAGGTTTAGGGAGCTTATAGATGCCCTTAACGCCAGACAAGTCATAGTGGTGTCTCACGAAAAAGAGCTCGAAAGCGCGGCGGACAGGATAATCGTGACCTCGAAGGAGGGGGAAGCATCTACTGTACAGTTGTTACAATAGGTCCAGAGAACGGCTTATATCTTTTTGCGAAATAATAATGGTGTGATTTCGCGATTGGATGAGGAAATGAAAAAAGACCAATACAAGGAGGTCGAAGTGATAGAGAAGGGATGGTTGGAGCACCACGAGGGTGCGCTTCGCTATAAGCAAAGGATAACGCTTTACAAGGTATCTGACGAGGGAGACGCCATACCGTACAAAAGCTACATTGTGGAAAGACAGGTAATTTAACATCGAAGGGGTTTAGGGGAGCGAATAAACAGAACGCCACCCTTTTGAGTAGTTCGCGCTTACAGGCGCCCCAAGAAGAAGGAAACGGAGTTTTTATATGTTGAATCCGCGACCTCCTGCGCGCTTAGTTTTTTTTCATGGGCTATGGTCTTCAAAGTTATAATTAAGTTGGAGGGCACGTTTCTCCTGTCGGGCTCTGGGCCAAGCGCGGGGGCATCTGACTCCAGCATTAGGGATGTAAGGGGAAGCCTTTTAACGAGCGCCCTCTTCTGCTCGCTCCGGATTAGCGAGGGCGGTATGGAAAACATTATGCCTTTTTTGCTGGCCTCAAAGGCTGCTGACGCTCTTCCGTCGAAGGCGTGCATATCTATGGGGACGTTAGGCCTTTCGTCTAAAAGCAGCTCTATGGCCTCCCTACCAGCACCTCTGCTGTGAACTACAAGAGGCAACCTATTGGAATCGGCAAGGCGCACGCATTCCCTGAAGAACTTCTTCTGCAGCGTTATGTCCCCTCCTTCACGACCCCGGTCGAGCCCTACCTCTCCTAAGGCCACAACGCCGTTGCGTTTCAGAGTCTCTTCGATCTTAACCAGAAGATCGCGGTAGTTTCCATCGCTTACTGATTGAGGTTGTGCTCCTACAGAAAGCTTTGCACATGGGTGCCTTGAGGTTATTTCGAAAGCCCTTTCGACACCCACGTCAACTAGCGCTGATATGACGAACTTCTCTACACCCCTCGCCTTAGCATCACGTATGACATCTTCTAGGTCTGTCTCGAACGAGAAATCGTCTAGATGGCAGTGAACGTCTATCATGCGGTAAGCCTCCAATCTCGCTGCCCCTTGGATATCTCTCCTCCAGCTACGGGTGATACCCACCCTCTGACCGCGCCAGCATGAAGGGCTTCCCTTATGACGGCTTTCCCGTCTTCGGGGCGCCTGATCAGACCTATTATGGCTCCTCCCATTCCGGAACCCGAGATCTTTACTCCAAGACAGCCTGCTTCCTTCATGGCTTCCCTTATCGTTTCTACTTCTGGAGTGCTCACGTCATAGTAGTCCCTTAGAAGGGCGTGCTGATAGTCCATGATTTCGGCTATCTGAATGGGTTTGTCTCCCGAAGAGAGCTTTAGTCCAAAGGGCATCTTCGCTTCTGAAGTCGGCTTTCCTCTTAGAATTGCTATGGCTATCTCTGTGGACTGTTGCATCCTCAGGGTAAAAAGCACCCTTTTTTGCGAGATGTTGTCCAAGGAACTATATTGGGCGCTTACGGAACTCTCATCTAGTTCTTCCCACCTGACTTCATCGTACTTGTTCGGTATGGAGAGCCCGGCCTCTCTGAGCTGCTCAACGGCCCTTTGCATCTCTCCTTGTCTTATCGGATGTATTGAAGACGTGGCGTGCTTTATTCCAGAATCGATGACCACGAAGAAC
>DSEZ01000059.1 GCA_011055275.1 Thermoprotei archaeon
CCAGGTGCGTGAAGGGAAGGTGAGCGCCCTCACCCTGTGGTTCGTGCCACCACACGTCTGTGCCGTACCTAAACTCCCTCTTTCTCTTGAGCAGGTCGTAGATCGCCTGCTGATCTACCACGTCACCGCGCCCAACATTTACCATCACGCAGTCATCTTTAAGCAGGGAAAGGCGCCGGGCATCTAGAAGGTTTCTAGACTCCTTGTTAAGCGGGAGCGCTATGGCTATGAAGTCAGCGTGAGAAAGTAGGTCATCTAGGGATTGAATGCCATAGACCTCATCAAAGACCGGGCTCTGCCTGGGATGGCGACTAATTCCCTGCGTTCTCATTCCAAAGCACTTTCCGATCCTCGCGATTTCTTGTCCTATTCCTCCGGCACCGAGGACAAGCAGCGTTTTTCCGTGCAGCTGCCTTGGATAGTTTACCGCTTTCTGCTTATTCATGACGTTTACCCCCTTTGCTAGGTGAAGGAGAAGCGCCCATGCGTGCTCCGCTACGGGCACCGAATAGGCGCCGGCATTTGAGAAGATCCGAACGCCCTTAGGAATCGCGGTGAAGGGGAGGTGATCCACCCCCGCGGAAAACGTCTGTATTGCCTTGAGCTTTGGAGCCGATGCGATCATCTCTGGTACTACCCTCCAGGCCATAATGACTTCCGCCTCGCCTAACCTGGAAGCGTCCTCTTCGACGACTTCCCACTTTTTCAGCACCTCTCTAGCCGCTTCTGGAAGCCTCTCCGCGGAGAATATCATGGGTTACTTAAAAGCGCGCGAATAAGCGTTTCTTGAGAAGCCAACGGGGAGCCGCCATGAGTTGCGCGTTTCGAAGTTTTTGACGTGAGCTGCGGCGACAAGCTCGGACTTGACCAGCTGGCGAATCCATGGTTGTAGCACGCGCTAACCGCTGTCGCATAACCCAGGTGCTCCAGCAAAGTTTAAAGATCGGCTTTTGTTATAAAACGCCTCGATAGCTCAGCCCGGTCAGAGCACCTGCCTTGTAAGCAGGGGGTCGCGGGTTCGAAGCCCGCTCGAGGCTTGCTAAGTTGGGTTCTCCTCGGAAGATTAACCGGTCTGATGACTTGAGGCCTCTTGACCAAAACGCTTATTAAATGGAGCTCATGGGCTTTCTGGGAACGTTTTGAAAGTAATGCCTCTCTTCTCGAGGTGATCCATGGTGTACGACGTCGCGGTAATCGGAGCGGGGCCTGGCGGCCTTTTCGCTGCCCTAGAGCTCATAGAGAACAGCCCAGGGGTCAGCGTGGCGGTCATAGATAAGGGGTTCAAGATAAGGCAGAGGAATTGTCCTTTGTCCAAGGTCGGTCGTTGCATATGTCCTGTTTGCCACATAAATCACGGAGTTGGAGGAGCTGGGCTCTTCAGCAGTGGAATAATCAACCTGAGGCCGGACGTGGGCGGAGATCTACAGGAGCTGGTCGGGAGCTGGGATCTCAGCTATAAGCTAATAGACTACATCGATGGAGTCTTCATGCGCTTCGGCGCGAGCAAAGAGAGGGTGTTCGAGCCCAAAGGCGAGCAGTTCAACGAGTATCAGCGCATGACCGCTAAGGTAGGGGCACATCTCATACCCATAAAGCAGCACCACATAGGTACCGACGGATCGGTGGCGGTCATCGATTCATTTACCACGTATCTGGAAAAGGGGGGCGTGAACTTCTTGCTTGGCACG
>DSEZ01000060.1 GCA_011055275.1 Thermoprotei archaeon
GCTTTCTTAGATGGATTACTGATGGGCCTCACGCTTGCAGCTCCGCCAGGCCCCATGAACGCGCTGATAGCTCAGGAGGCCACTAGGAGCGCAAAGCAGGGTTCCCTCGTGGGAACCGGAGCGATGACGGCTGACGGTGCGTTTTTCTGCCTCTCGTTTGGTGTCCTTTACCTGGTAAAGCCGTACTTAACCTTTTTTTACGCACTTGGGGGCTCCTTCATGCTAGTTCTCGCCTTGCAAACCCTGAGGCAAAAAGGGAACCCAAAGCCCAGCGAGAAGCGCTCCGGTTACCTCACGGGCCTTGCCATAGGCCTTTCAAACCCATATCAGATCGGCTGGTGGCTTAGCGCGGGACTTAGCTTCATCGGGGTTTTTGGCATCACCAGCATAGTGGGGCTTTTCACGGCTTTGGCCTCATGGATAGTCGCTTTTCCGCTTGCGATTAGGGCCGCTGGAAAACGCGGAGGAGAGCCAGTTGCCAGGGCCATAAGGGTCTTATCGGCGGCCGCCCTCCTGGCCTTCGGCCTTTACTTCATCTTCGAATTCGTCAAGGCCATGTTTTAATCGAAATCGACTTACCGCAAACTCTAAGCCTTCAGCAAAAGCAAGCTTCGTAGAAGGGGGCAACGGGGATTTGCGCTAGATACAGGCAAGCAAACGCCTGCAGATGCCAGGTCCCTTGAATCCTCCATAGACCGTGCAGCGATTGTCCTACGACGGCGTTCGGCTGCAAGTGATCAAACGCTGAAATCATGACCTCTAAGCGCTTATGTAGAGAAGCCGAAAACGAACTCTTGTTCGACAAGTTTAAAGCGCGATACCAGCTTTTCCGTATGGGATCAGTTGAGCAATCCGTGGTGGAGGCGCTCAAATTTGGCGAGGCCTATCAGGCGGACCTCGTGAGGGCAACGGGCTTCTCGAAGAGCAGGGTATCTGAGGTCCTAACGAAGCTGGAAAGGGATGGCGTAATCGGAAGAACTCACGTCGGGAAGAACTACGTGGTATACCTGAAGTCGCCCCCGCCAGAGAGGCGGCAGGGCAAGGTCACCCTTGGCATAATTAGGTCGGCTGAATATCCGTACGTCGTACCGCTCAAAAAGAGGCTATATGAAAAAGGCATCGATCTCGAGATCAAGGTCTACGATAACGGGATTGACGTCATGAAGGAGCTATCCATGGGAAAGCTTGACTTTGGCATTTCACCCATGGTAATGCAGCTCTTCTTCTACTTCTTGGAATCACCGATCAAGATCATTGCTCCCGCGGGCGCAGGAGGGGCAAGCATAGTGTCAGGCAAGTACCTCTCTGAACACCCCAGAGTCGCGTCCACCAAGCTCTCCACCATGGAGTTACTGGTTCGGACGACCGTAAGCGGAGCAATTATGGGAGAAGTTGGGAACATGAGCTACGCTAGAAGCCCTGAATCACTCGTTAAGATGCTCGAGGAGGGAAGGGCTGAGGCCATAGGCATATGGGAGCCCTATGTCACCATGTTGACCGAGATGGGATTTCACAAGTTGACCGATTACTCCGACTTCGGCGAGCACTACTGCTGTACCTTGGCCTCTCACTCGAGCCTCCCCGAAAAAACGGTCAGCGCGGTGGTTTCCGCCTTTAGGGACGCCCTGTCAGCCTACCGGTCAAACCCAGATACCTACTTGGCCCCCTATTCTGCCCTCATAGGCATGCCATACAAGCTTGTGCTGAAGGCAGCGTCGGCATATACTTATCCCGATGACCTAAGCGCCTCGATAATGCTAAGGCAGATAGAGCAAGCTGGA
>DSEZ01000061.1 GCA_011055275.1 Thermoprotei archaeon
CCTGCCACTAAGTGGTTGCCTGCCTGCGATAAGGAGCGTAGCTCATTTATGGTGTTCCACTCGGCCTGGCATTCAGGTTGCAATAACCCATCAAGGACCACCACGTGATCTCCTATGAGCGTCCGTGCCAGCTTCTTCTCGGCTATTCTCCTAGGGAGTTGCGAGGCTGCGGTTAAGGCATCGAGTCCCATAAGCTCCCTGTAGTCCACGACGGTCTCAGGCTCGCTTGGAAGGACGTCGCCAACAGCAATACCGGATGTTGCCTTAAGAGGGTATACCGCGCTCGAAAATCCCTCGTTCGTCCTTCTGGTTAACGTAAGGAAATCAACTGAAACGTAAGCGGTCCTCTTCCTCCCCTTCCACGAGGACGCGAAAACGCGATTTAACTGAAATATGAAGTAGCTGCTAGTGAATATGGGGTAATTGCCGCCATCGCAGAAAGCCAGGTCAAAGTCATACGCTGGCTTAGGCTCCACGAAATTAAGATCTTCACATATTTCGTAGCCGGGCACGCTTCTCTTGGAGGCATTAAGCCTCACGAGCTCGGACTCAAACGCCCTTATGGCGCTCTTAAAGGCTTCAGCATCGTACATATAATTACCAAGACAACGACGCTTAAGGTCGGCGGCGCACTTGTCTCGTAACGCATTTAAGCTATCAGTTGAAACTTAAACGTTGGAAACATTAAAGAAAGGCTACTTGATTCTCTTGCTTGTGCTCATTCTGGCACTTGGGTACGCCGTCTTTTACTTTTACGATCTTGATGACTACTTGCCATCTATTTCTGGCATTGTCAGCCTCGGATGGGTAGTCCAAGCGGTCGAAGCTGGAGGCTACATTGGCCTTATTGTCCTCATGACTATGGAAAGCGCCTCGTTGCCAGTACCCAGCGAGGTCATACTGCCGCTGGAGGGCTATCTCGTTTACCAAGGAAGGACGGATTTCTGGCTAGCTTTTGTCGCTTCGTTAGCAGGCTCCATTATTGGCTCCGCCGTAGATTACGCCTTAGGTCTGAAACTCGGCAAGTCAGTGACAAAGCTTCCCCTAATTAACGAAAGGTCGTTGAAAACCGCTACGGACTGGTTTCAGAGACGCGGGCCAATAGTAGTGCTCTTAGCTAGGTTCGTTATAGGGCTACGCGCCCTCATATCGATCCCTGCAGGCATGTTTGCCATGAGTAAGAAGAAGTTCCTCGCGTATACGCTTGCGGGGTCGGCCATATGGAACGCCTCGCTGATCTACGCCGGCCTTACGCTGGGCTCGCGCTGGGAGATCGTTTCGGCCTGGGTTAACAAGTACCTCATACCGATCTCCATCGTCGTGATCGCCGCTATCATCTTGTACGTTGGCGTTAAGTTGTTCAAGCGGCGCTCGCATGCTTTTCATCAAAACCCCATCAGCGCAACGGGGCAACCTTAAGTGGTTCAGTCGAATAACCGTTTACATTTATGCCCATCTTCTCGTAAGTCGTTATGTAGTTCCATCCGGAGTCCGGAAAGATAACGGCGGCTCTTTTCGGCTTTCCCTTTAAGAGCTTCAGCGCTCCCGCAAGGGCAGCCGCAGAGGACATGCCTATGAAGAGACCCTCCCTTTCGAGAACCTCCCTTACAAGGTTTATGGCGCCAGAGTCAACCTTCACCACGTAGTCCACCACGTCGAAGTGCCTCTCGAGAAGAGGGGACATGCCGTTAGCCTCCACATTTCTCAGCCCAGGTACCCTAAACGACCTCTTCGGTTCTACTCCTATCACCTCAGCCCCTCTCTCGCTAAGGTACTTTCCGGCACCAGTTATCGTCCCCCCGGTGCCCATGCCGGCTACAAGGTAGTTCACCTCAACATCGCGCCATATCTCGGGCCCAGTGCCCGCGTAATGGGCCTCGAAGTTGGCTTCGTTTTCAAACTGGTTTGGAACGAAATAACCTTTGGAGTTCTCCTTCACGTACCTTACGGCCTGAGAGGTCCCCTCTCCCTCATCAGAATACGTGCCCTCCTTGACGACTATTATGTGACCCCCCAATCCCTCTATCTTGGCTTTGACGTTTGGAGGGACCCTTTCCGGTACAACGGCGGTGAAGTCAAGGCCCAAAAGCCTGCACATACCAGCCAAGGCCACCCCAGTGTTCCCGCTTGTAGCTTCCATCACTTTTTTCGATGAGAGACGCCCCTCGGCCACTGCCCTACTGAGCATGAAGTACGCAGCCCTGTCTTTGACCGAACCAAAAGGGTTTTCCCACTCAAGCTTGGCGTAAATCTCAGGCTTGTCTCCAAAAGACCTAAGCCTGACAAGGCGCGTATCTCCAACTTTGATGTCCATTTCATCATAAATCACGCCGTTATATAAAAGTTTACTGATCTGTCCCAACGGTAAGAGCTTTAAGCTAGCGCGGGTTTCAATTATGAAATTCCCAAAGGATTTTAGGTTCGGATGGTCGCAGGCAGGATTTCAATCAGAGATGGGAACCCCGGGCTCAGAGGACAAGAACAGCGACTGGTACGCCTGGGTGCACGACCCAGAAAACATGGCCGCAGGCCTCGTGAGCGGTGACCTTCCAGAGAACGGCCCTGGGTACTGGGGCAACTACAAGGCATTTCACGACGCAGCACAATCCATGGGACTGACCATAGCAAGGCTCAACACGGAGTGGTCCAGGATATTTCCCAACCCGCCTCCGAAGTCAAAAGGAGCGGGAAGCGAGGAAGACCTCAAGCAACTTGATGCCGTGGCCAACAAGGAGGCCATAGCTCACTACAGGGAGATGTTCTCCGATTTAAAGAAGAGGGGAATATACCTAATATTAAACCTGTACCACTGGCCGCTTCCGCTATGGGTTCAC
>DSEZ01000062.1 GCA_011055275.1 Thermoprotei archaeon
AGCACGAGATCCGCCAGTCCCTCTTTAAGAACCCGGTTTGCGACCTTAAGGGAATCCGTCGGCTTAGCTCCTCCAAGCACGTAAATGGCTGGGTGCTCTGGGTGGCTCAGCGCCTTGGTAAGCGCCTCGAGCTCGGCCTGCATAACACGGCCTATAGCCTTTCCCAGCACGACGGGAAAACCCATCATCGATACATGAGGTCTATGCGCAACGCTGAACGCGTCTCCAACGTAAAGGTCGAAAAGAGGGGCAAGCTTCCTCACCATTATGGTCTTCGCCTGCAAATCGGCGTCCTTCTCGATCATCTCTTCCGAATAGAACCTAACGTTCTCCAGCACAAGCACATCTCCTTCCTTAAGGCCTTCAATTGCCTCCCTAGCACTTTGACCAAATATCTCATCTACAAACTTAACCTCTTTATTGAGCACGCTCGACAAAACCTTGGCATGCGCTTCCAGGGATGTAAAATCCTCATCTCCAGGCCGTCCCTGATGGGCCATTACTACCACCTTGGCGCCCTTCGAGGCAAGCTCTCCTATAGTTTTTCCGTGTTCCCTTATCCTCGACATATCCATTATCGAGCCATCGGTAGGATTTATGGGCGAGTTGAAGTCAACCCTAACCAGCACTTTTTTTCCTTTAACCTCCACTTGATCCAGCGTGGTGAAATCTGAAATTTCCATTTGTGCATAAGCATGCACGCGTTTATAAAATTGTCGGGAAAAATCCGCATATGAAAATAAAATCATAACGTCCTAAGCCCGGCCCACGATTAGCTCCCAGAATAAGCCCTGATCGTTGCAATGCTGTTATCCGCGACGCCAGACTTGGTCATGTCATCTGGGCATGCCCATATCTCACTTGCTGGAACATCTGCTCCTGTCAGCGCCTTAAGAACAAACTTTCTCTTGCCAGCAACCACGACTTCAAGGGAATCCACTATCTTGAGCTGTGTCGCAGTTTGGGGATTAATCTTCGCCTGGCCCTCCTTGACCGAGTCGTTCTTCTTCACCCTCATCCTCCTCTCTATCCTGTGTTCCATAGCATTATTATTTAGAACAGGCGCTTATCAGTTTTCGCGCTACCGCTCCTTTGGCAAGTCCATCTGATAGAGCTTTTCACCAGACCTCAGCCTACTGAGTACCGATAGAACTTGACCATCGGCGACTCTCCACTGTTGCCAGCTATCTCTATCCCTTATGGTTACGCCCTCTCCTTTCAATGATCTGTCGTCCACAGTTATGGCCCAAGGCACGCCAACCTCGTCCACCCTTGCATACCTCCTACCTATGGTCCCATCATCGTCATAAAGCACGTAAAATCCACTGGACCTCAACGCTGACACCAAGCCTAAAGCCTTAGTCTTCATTGCTTCGTCGTCTATTAGCGGGAAAACCGCTACGTCATAAGGGGCCAGAATTGGGGGTAACGATAGGATCTTCCTCCCTTCCCTTTCTGTTATCGAGTGATCTATCACCGCGTAAAGAAGGCGATCGGCTCCAAAGGACGGCTCAACGACATGAGGATAAAACTTCCGAGTGGTGACCCGCTCGCTCACCTCTTCGAATTTCACCATTCCCTCGTCGAGCTCCACCGAGCCAAATGATAAGTTAAGGATGACCTTTCCATGAGGCATTCCAGAAGCCGCCAGCTGGTTTATGGCGTCTATGACCTCCTTTGACCTCTCCCCAAACCTCTTGCCTATAGCTGCCCTGTCCACCTTTGCGCGAACCACAGTGCGCGTATATGGCTGAGGAATGGCAACCGACACTGAAAGGTCCTCGCCGCTTTTCTGAGAATGATGCCTAAGATCGTAATCGGTTCTGTACGCTATGCCAGCGACCTCTACATCTCCCCACCCCTTGGTGGGCACCATAACGTCGAACGTCTGCGAGCTGTAGTGCGCTCTCTCTTTTTCGCCTTTCTCGAGGAATAATACCTCGCCGGTAGAAAAACCGAGAGCGCTCATAAAGGTCAGGGTGCGATATATGAAGTAAGCCATCCAAGCGTTTGCCACGTAACCGTTTTTTAGGGCATCTCCAAGCGCGCCAACGTAGAGCTGACCGGACGAAAGCTTGATCCTGACCTCGATATCGGCAACTTCTTTGGGCAGCGCCACGCCATCCTCTGGATCGAAGAAGAACTCAAACTCCATTATGGTGAACTCCCTCATTCTTATGAGGCTCTGCCTGGGAGATATCTCGTTCCTCGCAACGCGGCCTACTTGAGCCACCCCTAGTGGAAGCTTTCTGCGAGCTGTCTCAAACGTGCGCTTAAAAGCCGTAAATATACCCTGAGCTGTTTCTGGCCTTAGGAAAGCCCTTTCAGAATTAAACGGTCCAATCCACGTCTGAAACAGTAGGTTAAACGACTGAACGCTTTCAAGCCTCGTCCCGCATGCCTCGCACTTTACGGTTTCCTTGGAGTAAAGCTCGTTTAGCTGGTCAATCGTCATGCCCTCCGTTTTAATACCGAGCTGAAGCTCCGCTAACTGATCCGCCCTATAGACCCTGTGGCACTTTGGACATATGGTGAGCGGGTCTGTAAAGGACTCAACATGCCCACTGGCCTCTAGGACCTCATAAGGTGTTACCATGGGTGTCTCTATTTCCACCATCGGATACTGCGACGACCTTATGAAGTGATCTCTCCAGAGCTGAATGATGCGATTCTTCACGCTAGTGCCATTAGGTCCAAGATCATAAAGCCCACCAACCCCTCCGTATATCTCGTAACTCGGCCAATAGAAGCCTCTCCTTCTAGCAAGCTCATCTAGGTCTTCCCGTTGCGCCAACCTTCTTGAAATTAAGCGGTCGCAATTATGCTTATCTCGCGCTCAGCATCATCTAAACACCGCGCGACTTCTTACCAAGTAGACCAGAATCGCTAATGATGCCAAAAAGATGAAAGCAAAGACAAAATCAAGAAGCACTACCACGTAAAGAAGTGAGGACAGGGTCATAAAACCAGCTATTATGATCGAAAGCACAAGCCCCCATCTCTTCATGGCAAGTAGCCCTGCGGCCGACATGAACATAAAGACCGACATCGCCAGAGACGCGACACCCATGTAAAGCGAGTACGACATTATCTCAGAATAGGTGACCGTTATACCATAAGTCGAGAGGACTTGCAAGTTAAGCTGGTTAAGTAACGAGGGCGTTAACATGACTCTCATGGCAAGCATAACCGCACCGAGGAATAGCAGCACTACGCCCGTCAAAATCGATAAGACGCCTATAACGAGCACACCGATAGGCCTTTTCCTTGTGCTGCGTGGGGTTGCATCGAAACCTGAAGTCGGTGAACCCGTGGTTGCTGAACCTGTAGTAAGCTTGGCATTTTTTAAAGATGATCCACAATAAGGGCAGTACCATATTTGCCCGGGAGGCAGTTCATGCCCACAGTAAGGACAATACCTTTTCTCCTGATCCGACATAATGTAAGCGCTTGGAGTGCTCAAAAGTTTTCCCTTTCTGGAAAACTCTGACGTACTGAGTTGCGCGCGAATTCCTACCTAGCCCAAGTTGCATTCTCTTGGAGAGCTTAGCCAAACTTAAAAGAGAGTGACTGCGTAACACGTATGGAAGTAGATGAGCTCGATCTAAAAATTCTGGAGCTACTTCAGGAAAATGGAAAAATGGGTTACAGAGAAATGGCCGAAAAATTAAACACAAATCCCAGCACGATCTTTAACAGGGTTCGGTCTTTAGAAACTAACGGAATAATAAGGAAATATACAGCAATCCTTAACCCGGATAGCCTAGGTTACGAGATCACCGCGGTGATCATGATAAGGGCAAGTGGCCCCCGTATAGTCGACATCGAAAAAGAGCTGGCTTCCATGCCCGAAGTATCCCTAGTTTACGACATAACAGGAGAATTTGACATAATGGTAGGAGCGAAATTCAAAGACAGAAATTCTCTGAACAAGTTCGTCAAGAAAGTACTAGCCCTCCAAGGAGTTGAAAGGACCACGACGAACTTGGTGCTCAACGTGGTCAAGGAAGAGCCAGCGCTTCCCATTCAAGTCGACGATTGATCTCTTTTTTCGCCTTCCTCGGTATAGGCCTTCACGAAGTCAGATATGGGCTTAAGCATTGTCACGAACTCCATCGGGAATATGTACTTAGTTGAAGGGCTTGATCCTAGCTGCTTAAGTGCGTCAAAGTACTGAAGCGTCATCGTCTTCGCGTCGATGGTCTTCGCGGCTTCAGAAATCGTTTTCAGCGCGGTGGCAAGGCCCTCCGCCCTTAGTATCGCTGCTTGCTTGTCACCTTCAGCTCTTAATATTTCGGATTGCTTGTCACCTTCAGCTACGGTGATCGTTGCCGTCTTCTTTCCATCTGCCTCGATGACTATCGCCCTTCTGTTCCTCTCGGCAGACATCTGCTTGATCATGGCGTCCTGAACATCCTTAGGGGGTATTATCTCCCTTATCTCAACGCTCGATACCTTAACTCCCCATCTCGCAGTGACCTCGTCCAGCTTGCTCCGCAGTATGGCATTTATGGTATCTCTTTTCGCCAATATTTCGTCCAGCTGGATGTCACCGATGACAGCCCTAAGGGTCGTCGTGGCTATTCCCGTAGCTGCGCCTTCGAAATTTTGCACTTGAACCACAGAATCCGTGGCATTAAACACTTTCGTGTATATTAGAAAGTCTATGTCCACTGGCGCGTTATCTTTCGTTATGCATGTCTGATGAGGGACGGTTATGTAACGTTCCCTGAGGTCCACCTTCTTGGGCACGTCTACGAAAGGTATTATGAAAACTATGCCAGGTCCTTTCTCACCTATGACTCTCCCAAACCTGAAAACGACCAACCTCTCGTACTCCCTAACTATCCTTATGGAGTAAGCAAGAAATATTATAATTATTATCAGAACGACTATTGCGGCTATAACGGAGGCTGAGGCTACCGCAACCTGTTCAAAAAATATCATAATTGCTAATCTCGCGCGCAATTATAAGGCTTCCTGAAAGCCTAACGTTTGTAAGAATCAGGATTCTTACGTAAAATCCCCCTGAAGAGGTTACCATGGAGTTTCGCTTAACTGTAAGAACGCTACGAACCAAACCTCCTCTTGCGCCTTTGAAACGTGCGGATGGCCCTGTAGAGGTCTATTTTCCGAAACTGAGGCCAATAGGTATCCAAGAAAACGAGCTCAGAATAAGATGATTGCCAGAGCAGGAAGTTGCTCAACCTCTCCTCGCCTCCAGTTCTTATTATCATGTCCGGATCGTGAGAGCCGGCGGTATAAAGCGAGGAGGATACAACCTCCTCATCTATATCGTCGGGAGACAACTCTCCCCTAGCTACCCTTGAGGCGATACTCCTCACAGCTTTGACGATCTCATCCCTTCCGCCGTACCCCAAGGCTATTTGCAACAGCCGATCATCGTTGTTTGCCGTCCTCTGCTCAACAAGCCTTATGGCATTTAATAAATCCTGAGAAAATAAGGAAAAGTCACCTATCACCTTGACCTTTACCCTTTTTTCAAATACATCTCTACTTTCTGCCAGCTCCGCAAGCCCCTTGGCGGATAGAGATAAAAGGTGTGAGACCTCATCTTTGGGCCTCCTAGATATATTCTCAGTTGACAACGCGTAAATCGTGACCTCCTTTACGCCAACTTCCCAAAACCAGTTCAACGCTTCCTTTAGCTTATTGTATCCGGCCTCGTGACCGTAATTAGGCGGAAAACCGAAAAGCGTCGCCCATCTCCTATTACCATCAAGGATGACGGCGATCGATGTCGGCATAGCTCCGTCTCTTATCTCTCTCCAGAGAACGTCTTCATATACCGCGTAAACCGGCCTCAAGACGCCAGTAATGACACGATGCAAAAAAAGACCTAAGGCACGACGGGCAGAGACGATAACCGCCTCACCTCTTTCTCCTCAGCCAAAAAATCGTCCTCTATCCTTATCCCTCCCACGCCCGGTATGTAAACCCCGGGCTCTATAGTGAAGACGTGGCCAGGCGAGAGGTGATCTTTTGACGTTACGCTGAGGTAAGGATACTCATGAACGTCAAGCCCTATACCGTGGCCCAATGAGTGTATGTAGTACTTGTCAAGCCCATATTTCGCCAGATTGGTTATGGCTAACTTGGCAACTTCTGAGAGAGGCTGCCCCACTTTCAACGAGTTATAGCACGTGTTTTGCGTTTCCCGGACGGCGTCAAAGCACCTTTTCATCATCCGGCCCACGTCTCCCATGAAGACCGTCCTAGTTAAGTCGCTGTCATAACCCTCATATTGCGCTCCAAAGTCTATGACCACTACCTCGCCATCTCTTATTTTCTTGCTGCTTGACGTTGCATGTGGATTAGCTGCCCTCTCGCCACTGGCAACTATTGTGGGAAAAGCAACCCCTTCAGCTCCGCGTTCCTTCATTGCTTTCTCGAGTTCAGCTGCTACGTGATTCTCCGTAACGCCAGGCTTGACCTCTTCTAGCACTTCCTTAAATGAATCTTCGGCCACGCTTATAGCTCCTCTTATCCTTCTAAGCTCGTCTTCGTCCTTTATGGACCTGAGTTGTTCTATGACTTGTGAAATACCTGCCCACCTGTCGTTGTACTTCCTTATATGCTCATAAAAAGAAAGGGTCACGCTCTCATCTTCTAGGCCTAGTACCCCCTTCGAGGCCTCCTGGCCAACCGACCTCAACACTTCGTCTTGGAAGTTCTTGGTTTTCTCCACCACCACCAACTCGTCGTAGTTAGCGTCTTGAGCATCCGGAGCCTCCAGCTCTGTCACGTAAAGCCTACTCCTGCCGTCAGCACTGAGGAGGAGATAGGCTCCGCCAAGCCCCTTAAAGCCTGAAAAATACCTTAGCGATTCGTAAGAACTGATCAGGGCGTACTCAATAGAAGCTCCTTTGAACAGCGCTTGAATGCGCTTCTTAAAATCTATCATGTCTTTACAGCGAACAACGCTTATAAGCGTTGGCCGAACACCACCAGTTAGCGGACAACAGCTTGTTTTTCTGATCTAGAAAGCCACATAGTTAAAACCGTGCATGTTTCAGGCGAGTGAATTGTACCTTCTTCGCACTCCATCGTGAACGGGCATGTAAAACATGGAGGCAAACTGTTTATGTCAAGCTTAATGGTCTCCTTCATCCTATGAGAGTTACGAGCGGCCACGTTTAAGCCTAGCTGTCTTCAGCAACGATCATAGGAACCATCGCACCAGAAGCAGGCGTCGCCATTGTCCGTGAGAAAAGCATAATTACCGCCGCTGGTTAAGAGGTATGACTAAATACGCTATAGCTGATGTTAAAGCCAGATGGATCCTCGACTCTCGCGCAAATCCAACCGTGGAAACGGAGGTCAGAACTGAAGGAGGTACTGTGGCCGTGGCCGCTGTGCCCAGTGGTGCTTCCAAAGGAGAGTTCGAAGCGCTCGAACTCAGAGATGGAGGATCGGCATTTCATGGATTAGGCGTTAAAAAAGCCGTAGATAACGTGAACTCGATCATAGGGCCCAAGGTAAAGGGCATGGATGTCAGGGAGCAAAAGCAAATAGATGATACCATGATCGCGTTAGACGGCACGCCCAACAAATCCAAGCTGGGCGCTAATGCCGTACTCTCAGTTTCGCTTGCCGTTGCAAGGGCAGCGGCCCTTGCCCAAGGGATGCAATTGCACGAGTGGATATCCAAACTTTACGATAGAAAGCCGCTGTTACCGGTGCCGTTCTCAAATGTTCTCAATGGTGGAGAGCATGCTGGAAATGATCTCTCGATACAGGAGTTCATGGTGGTACCCGTTGGGCTTAAGACATTTCATGAGGCGCTACAGGCGGTCAGCGAAATCTACGTTTCGCTTAGATCGTATGTAACAAAGAGGTATGGGGCTGTAGCCAAGAACGTCGGAGATGAAGGAGGAGTTGCGCCGCCTATGGGTAACACCCAAGAGGCCCTGTCCGCGCTGGAAAGCGCAATCGCGGACGCCGGTTACTCAAACGGAAAGGAAATAAGGCTCGCCATGGACGCGGCATCGAGCACTTTCTTTATCAACGGAAAGTACAAAATTGACGGAAGGCTCCTAACTAAAGAAGAGCTCATGGATTACTGGAAACAGGTAATAGCAGCACATAAGATAATGAGCATCGAGGATCCGTTTGAGCAAAACGACTTTGAAACTACCGCCAAGTTCACTGCTCAAGTGAAACCAGTTCAGGTTGTCGGCGATGACATATTTGTCACACAAATCGCTCGCCTCAAGAGGGGCATAGATGCAGGAGCGTGCAACGCCCTGTTGCTAAAGGTCAATCAGGTGGGATCACTAACGGAGGCAATTAACGCGGGCCTGCTCGCAATTAAGTCCGGTTACTCCGTGATGGTAAGCCACAGAAGCGGTGAGACCACGGACGATTTCATTGCCGATTTAGCTGTGGGTCTGGGCACTGGGCAGATAAAAACTGGGGCGCCGGCCAGAGGAGAAAGGGTAGCAAAGTATAACAGGCTACTCAAGATAGAGGATGATACTGGAATTCCATACGCGGGGCCTTCGATTGCATCAAAAAGCTAAGAGCACCCTTCACGAATCGCTTCAAAATTTTTTTCGAAAGAAGGGGGCATAAAGGAAGCGTGTGTAGGGAGCTTTCGCATAGACGTGCTAAGGGGGAACGAGGCAATAGAGATACAGCTTAGCGAAGCCTATAAACTGAAGACGAAGATAAGGGCCCTACTAGGTATGGGCTACACGGTAAAGCTGGTAATACCGATACA
>DSEZ01000063.1 GCA_011055275.1 Thermoprotei archaeon
CCCTTGTAGCGGCAACCCTACAGGGCAAGCCCGTGGCGCCTGGTAACCTAGTAATCGTACCGGTTATGGGTCAGGCCATAAGGCTTTATGCCACGGCCGCGATCCCAGCGAACGGCGGCATAGTGGTGGATTCAACCGAGATAATGATATCGTCAGAGGCAGTATCAATGCCGTCCGCCGCCGCGCCAATGATAACTTACGAGGACATCGGCGACATGGAAGATGCCAAACAGAAGGTAAGAGAGATCGTTGAACTCCCGCTTAAGCACCCAGAGCTCTTCAAGCACTTGGGAATCGACCCTCCAAAGGGCATCCTCCTTTATGGCCCTCCCGGTACCGGAAAGACCCTGCTGGCCCGCGCCATAGCTAACGAGACAAACTCCAACTTCTTCACGATCAACGGACCTGAGATCATGAGCAAGTTCTATGGAGAATCGGAGGAAAGGCTAAGGGAAATATTCAACAAGGCCGAGGCAAGGCCACCATCAATAATATTCATAGATGAGATAGATGCCATAGCCCCAAGGAGAGAGGACGTAAGCGGAGAAGTTGAGAAAAGGGTGGTGGCGCAGTTGTTGACGTCCATGGATGGCCTGAAGAGTAGAGGCAACGTTATAGTTATAGGTGCCACTAACAGGATAGATGCCGTAGATCCAGCCCTCCGCAGGCCTGGGCGCTTTGACAGGGAAATCGAGACGGGGATACCCGACGCGAAGGGAAGGAGAGACATCCTTCAAGTCCACACAAGAAACATGCCGCTGGCAGATGACGTCAACTTGGACCAACTTGCCGAGATAACCCACGGTTTCACAGGAGCTGATCTGTCCAACTTGGTTAAGGAGGCAGCCATGAGCGCGCTCAGGAGGGTCCTCCCCTCACTAAACCTGAAGGAGGGCATGATACCCACCGAAGTGCTTTCAAAGATAAAGGTTCAGAACTCAGATTTTGAGACCGCCCTCAGAATGATACAGCCTTCGGCGCTAAGGGAGTTCTACGTAGAGGTCCCTGAAGCGCACTGGGAGGACGTTGGAGGCCTCGATGAAGTCAAGCAAAGGCTGAAGGAGGCGGTAGAATGGCCGCTGAAGCATCCAGATTACTTCCAAAGCATGGGCATACAGCCCGTTAAGGGTGTTCTTCTTTATGGCCCTCCTGGAACCGGTAAAACGCTGCTCGCGAAGGTAGTCGCGACGGAAAGCGAGGCAAACTTCATAAGCGTGAAGGGCCCTGAGGTCCTAAACAAGTGGGTAGGAGAAAGCGAGAGGGCCATCAGGGACATATTCAGGAAGGCAAGGCAGAGCGCGCCCTGCGTCATCTTCTTCGATGAACTAGACGCCATAGCACCCGTGAGAGGTCAGTCATTCGACAGCGGAGTCACAGAAAGGATAGTTAACCAGCTTCTTTCCGAGATGGATGGCATATCCCCGCTGAAGAACGTGGTGGTCATGGGTGCTACTAACAGGGCAGACATACTCGATCCAGCCCTTCTCAGGCCTGGGCGCTTTGACCAGATAATCTACGTGCCGCCCCCAGACCAGAAGGCTCGCCTCGAGATACTTAAGATACACACGAAACGCGTCCCCCTTGCCGACGACGTGAGCTTGGAGAAGTTGGCCGCCATGACGGAGGGGTACTCAGGGGCAGATCTCTATGCGCTGGTAAGGCAGAGCGCCATAATAAGGCTGAGAAAAGAGAACAAACCCTCGAAGGTGACCATGGAGGACTTCACCGAAGCCATGAACGAAATAAGGCCAAGCATAACCAGAGACCAGCTCCTATCCTACGAGAAGGAAAACAAGAGGCTTCAGGGCCTAATAGTTTGATCGCTTTTTGTTTGCAACCGCGCTTGGAGGCTCGGGAAAGCCCTCCTTTACCCTGCTTTCTGCTAGGGCCTCCGCTTCCTTCATGATATCCTCCGCATCGGAAGACAGTGCCTGTCCCGCAACGGGCGACGCCACGACCTCCGCTTCCGACATTATGGACTCAACCTCTTCCTCTATCGAGGACATCTCCTCGGAGGCCTCCGGCATGACCTCTGACAGAGGGGTTATGACTTTCTTTATGACGTTGTAAGACGAGCCCAAGCTAGCTGCCAAGTCACCTATGTCAAGCGCGGTTTCAAGCCTTAGCGATACCCTTTCCAGCGCGATTTCCGAGGAGAAGATCACCTTTGCCGCCTTTCTAACTTCAGCTGCCTCGTTAGCGTAAACGGTCGCTTTTTCCTTGTCCCCTGAGGCCAGCGAGTCGGTGGCCTTAGTTATGAGCTCCTTCTCCCTGACCTCCATTTTGTACTCCTCTCTCTTTAGCTTCTCTATCTGCGTGTGAAGCCTTATTATGACCTTTTGCAGCTTCTCCCTAAGGTGCTCTCTCATAAATGGATGATGAGAATCCGGCTATAACCGTTACTGAAAAAGTAAAAAGAAAAAAGTCATCCTACTGGGCCAAGCCCGAAGCGCTGCGCGAGCTGATCAGCGTAACTCTGTATTACCTTGATCCTCTCTGGCGAAAGCCCTCTGAACCTACCCTGCACTTTCAAGTACTCTTCGACCGGCTTCCTCTTCGGTACGGGCACGGGGAGCTTCACGACCCCGTGATCAACCTCATACAGAGGCCAAAGGCCCGTCTGCACCGCAAGTCTAGTCACCTCGACCGATATCTTTGGGTCGTGCCTCCATCCGAGGTTGCAGTCGGATATGACGTGCAAGAACGATGGGCCGTCGGCATCCAGCGCCTTCTTCACCTTGTTGGCTAAGTCAAGAATGTAGGCAGGAGAGCCGGTGGCAGCGTAAGGTATGTGATGCGCAGTTACTATTCCCATCATGTCCTTCTTCATTTCCGGCTTGCCTTCCCAACTCGTGGTCGTCCACGCTCCGTAAGGCGTGGAGCTGCTCCTCTGTATGCCGGTGTTCATGTAGGCCTCGTTGTCGTAAAGCAGGTAGGTGACCCTATCACCCCTTTCCAGCATGCCGCTTAAGGACTGAAGCCCGATGTCCGCAGTGCCTCCGTCACCGGCAACAACGAGCACTCTGGGATCCTCCTTGAACTCGCCGTACTTTTCCCTTAGTATGTCTAGCGCGGCCCTAACGCCCGAAGCCGTGGCAGCCGAGTTCTCAAAGGCGTTGTGTATCCAAGGGACCCTCCAAGCCGTGTAGGGAAGGTAAGTTGTGGTGACCTCGACGCAACCCGTCGCGTTCACCACTATGACGTTCTTGCCGGCAACCCTACCAACTATGTTAAGTATGGTTCCAGCTCCGCATCCGGCGCAAAGCGCGTGACCTGGTGCAAGTATGCCTTCCGTGGTCGGTATGTCCTTAATGGTTCTATACAGCTCGGTCATCTCAAATCACCCCCTCAACGCTGGATAGGAAATCCTGTACGGGATGTTCCCATCCACAGCAGTCTTTATCTCTTGGAACATCTGCTCGAAGTCGCTGAGCTTCATGTCCCTTCCTCCTATCCCAGACACAAAGCTTACGACGCTCGTCGGCAGCTGTCTTGCTTGAGCTAGCGAGGTTATCACGTCTTGGTAAAGCGAGGGCGCGCTGGATCCCATGGGCATGGACCTGTCCAGCACCCCAACCCCTTTCACGCCGGCCAGGGCATCCACGACCTGAGATCTCGGGAACGGCCTGAACAGCCTTATCCTTAGGACCCCAACCTTCATTCCGGCGGCCCTCAGCCTGTCAGCCTCTTCCTTCGCAGTACCGCTCACGGATCCCATGGTTACTAGGACGTAGTCAGCGTCCTCGGTCTTGTACTTCTCGACCATGCTGTAGGAGCGACCAAAGTGCGCCGCGAAGTCCTTGTCCATCTCATCTATCACGGGAAGGGATTGCTCGATGGCCCTTTCCTGCCTGTACTTTATCTCGAAGTAGTAATCTGGAGGGGCAAGGGTGCCCATGGACACCGGCTTGGCCGGGTCGAGCCTAACAGTGGCCTTTCTCCTGGGCAAGTACTTGTCCACGTCCTCCTGAAAGGGAAGCGTTATGGGCTCGTACTCATGGCTTAATATGTAGCCATCCAAGCCCACCATGACGGGCAACGAAACCCTTGGATCTTCCGCTATCTTGAAGGCCTCAAGCGTCGTGTCGAAGGCCTCTTGAACGGTCTCAGAGTAAAGCTGTATCCATCCGGATTCCCTCTCAGCCATCGCGTCGCTCAGGTCATTCCATATGTTGATCGGAGCCGACAGCGCCCTATTTGCTACCGCCATCACTATGGGCAGCCTCAGCGATGACGCTATGTAGACTACCTCATGCATGAGCGCGAGGCCCTGAGATGCGGTGCTTGTAAACACGCGCGCTCCTGCCGCAGAGGCCCCAAGCGCAGCGCTCATGGCTGAGTGCTCTGACTCAACGGGTATGAACTTCGCCTTGAGCTCCCCGTTGGCTATCATGTGCTCCAAGGTCTCAACTATTATGGTCTGAGGCGTTATTGGATAAGCCGATACCACGTCGATGTTAGCCATCTTTGCTGCTTCAGCTACGGCCTGGTCGCCGCTCAGTATCGTCTTTGTCCCTCTTTTCTCGTCAAGTACTGTGGTCGACATCTTACTTCTCCTCCTCTATGTGAGTTATGGCCTTCGCAGGGCACTCGTTCTCGCAAACGAGGCACCCCTTGCAAAAGTCATAATCTATGTCGTACTCGTAGTTATGCTTTCCGACCTGAGCCTCTTTCCTGGTTATAACCGAGTCAGGACAAACCAACAGGCATATCCTACAATCAATGCACTTGGCCTGATCTATTATGGGCCTATACGTCCTCCACCCTCCAGTCTTGTTTAGTACAATCGAGTTTGGCGGGTTAAACACGGTCCCCGCATCAGTTACCTCCTGCCAAGTGGGAAGTTGATTCGACATTTACTCGATCACCTTGACTTGCTCGTACCCAGCTTTTACAGCTTCCGCATTGGGCTCAGCAACGTTGGGGAATCTCATCTTGACCTGATCGATGATAGAGTCCAACTTGACGCCGTCGATGAACTTAGCGGCCGCTCCAAGCATCGTCGTGTTCGTTATGTTGGCCTTCAGGTACTTAAGCGCGATCGACGTGGCGTCGACCACGGCGACC
>DSEZ01000064.1 GCA_011055275.1 Thermoprotei archaeon
CCAGAAGGCCACGTTGGCGTTCAAGAAAGATATGGCACCAAGCCAGAACTGAAAGGGCGTCAGCGATGATGACGCTGGGGCAAGGGGAGCAAACCTCCATCCTGTCCTCAGCATGACGCTGAGGAAAAGCGTCAGAAAGCCCGCTAGGACCACGGGGGCCGCGAAGGCGGCCAACCACTTGAGCGGGGGCTGGCCCCTGCGAGGAGGAGAGACGTAGAAGAGCAAGAGCTGGGTGGCTATGACCGCGGCGAAAGTGGCCCAAAATATCTTTGGGAACATAACCGAAAGCGTGTATGTCTGGACACCGCTCGTCAATATGGACGTCTTACCGGAAGCTACAACGTACATGGCGACCGCTGCCTCAGTTATTATGTATGACTCTATGCCCCACCATCCCATTGACACTATGGCCCTAACCCACGAGGAGAGCTGCGTCCCGTAAACTCCCCATCTCGTCCTGCTCAGCTGCGCCTCGGACATGCCGTACCTAGCCCCGCCGTGCGACTGTATGAGCATGGGGACCAAAACTATGGCGTTGCCCAGAAAAACCTCCAGTATGGACTGCCACCAGTTGAGCCCAAAAGCTGGCCCAGCCACCGCCAGCATCCAAGTCGGAACTATGGCGACCATGCTGAACCATATGGCCGCAAAGGTCCAAGGACCCCAGCTCCTCAGCGATATGGGAGTTGGGTGGAAGTCCTCGTTCCAGAGGTATTTTTCCTCGGGAAACTTCTCCTTAAGCTCAACCTGACCCCTACTCTTGTCGTAAAAGATAAAAGAAGAACGATCAGAAGAGGGGTCACGTAATCCTTCCCTTTTAGACCCTGAACTTGACACCTGGTCCGTCTTTTAACTCTACTTATATAGATTTCGGAATTACAAGCAAGAAAATTTGCATACTTATGTCATAAAGTCAGCTCGCCTTTCGTAAGGGTCGGCCCAAAAGGGATATAAGCCGTCTATTGCTCCTTCTGAACTTCCATGGACTTAAATGGAATTCGCAAGTTCTTCGGCATAAACGACGGCTACATCCGCAAGGTGAGCGCGGGATCCTCGGTTGCCTATGATATGGGCAAGGGGATCTACGTCATCGACTCCGAGAACGGGAGAAGGATAGCGTGCTATCCCAGCTTCTGCGGGGATGAGATGATGAAGGCCGCGCTCGACATGGCCAAGGACTTCGTGACCATGCTCAAGAAGATGGGTTACCTGGACCAAAGGGTCCTGCTTTTGAACGTGCTGAGGGCGGCACCCGGTTACGGGGTGAGGAAAGCGCTGCTGGATTCTGGCGCTGACGTATCGGAAAGCTGGATAAGGCCCTATTACGTCCACCCATCCTACAGGCTTCACACCGTTCAGGACCTAGGCCTCAAGTTCGAACAATACTCAAGTTTGAAGCCGGGCTCTTATACCCTGATAAAACCCGATACAGAAGCGACGGGCTTCACCTCCCTGTTCTCCTTGGAGAGGTTTCTCGATAAGTGCGAGAAAGAGGGATGCAAGGTAGAGCGCCTAGTGCTTTACGGCTTCATAGCCGAGAGGGGGCTTGAGGCCATAAAGCGGGCATTCGGCAGCAGGATAGGTGAGATAACCGCATTTGCCATAGAAGACGTAACTCCTCTGGCCCAAAACGGCTACGACATGCCCGTGTACGGAATAGACCTGTCCGCTTTGGAGGAAAGAAACGAGAAGGCATACCTAGCCGCCAAAGCGCCCCACGACGTCATGGATTTCCTGTTGAGCTCGTGCTATCCGGGAATGGATCAGCCGGGTGACTGGTCGGAGCGCCAAAACATCCTTTTCGATGGCCAAAACTGGATAAAAGTGGACCTAAGCGTCCACTTGAAGAGAAGCAGGGACCTCCTCGATCGCCTTAGAAGGGCCCAAGCAAACGAGCCCTGGTACCAAGAAGATCATGAAAGGATCTACGAGAGGCAGGTGAACATGATAGAGGAGGCCATTGCCTCGATTCAATAGAAATAAAATAAAATAAAAAATCACTTTTCGAATATCTTTTTCGTGTCATCAGCTATGTAGCCCTTGAGCAGGCCTCCCTTGAGGAAAGGTTGGTATTTCGGGATAACCCAGTACTTCATGAGCGGGAGGTAAAGAAGGCCAGAGATGAGGATGGCCGATATCCACGCGTTCTGGAAAACCCAAGCCTGCCCCGGATAGAGTTGAGACACGCTCAAGGGTAAGTAGTAGTTCGGAGGAAAGACGAGAACCATGGAAACTATGAACGCAACGACCGCTGCGGGGTTTATACCGTGCCAGTACCTGAAGCGACCCCTCGATAAGAAGTTGTCCGGGAGCTCGAACTTGAACCTGCGTATAACCGCGTAGTCGAACACGAGGATTCCTTCCACGCCACCGAGGAGGGCACCGTAAGTGAGCAGCCAGTTCTCAACGTAGCTGAAGGCGCTGAAGTAATAGGTCCACGATTGCAGGAGCGCGGCCACCAAGATCACTATTAGAACGCCCCTTATCCAAGATATCTTCTTTGGATATATGTTTGAGAAGTCGTAAGCCGGTCCCACGGTATCGGCATATATGTTAACTATGATGACGCCCAAGAGGAGGAGGAAGAGGGCCAAGTAAGCGAGCCACGGATTGGTTACGACCAAGGCCGTGAGCACTATGGGATCCCACACGGGAAAGTGAAAGACTTCCAGAGAGGCACCGGTGACCACGAGCGCCAGTGCCGCTATTCCGGTCATGAGAAAGGGCATGGGAAGTTGGCCAACCGTTTGCGCGAACTGGCTCTTCGCGAACCTGCTGTAGTCGGGCATGCTCAGCACCATTGTGGCCCAGAAGGCCACGTTGGCGTTTATGAGACCTATAAGCGCGTACCAAAAGGCGCTGCCGGAAACCGTCACAGGCTGCGAAAGTATGGAGAACCAGTGCCATCCGGCTGCGTTCATGGCGTAGTAGAAGAGAATGAGAAAGCCCGCAAACCCTATGAAGGGGACGCTCCAGCTCACCATCTTGAGCACCTTCATCCCTGTCTTTGGCGGTGATAAGTAGAGCAAGCCCAACCTAGCCACTATGGTTATCACGAAGACGGACCAGAACAACATGGGGTTGATCGTCGATATGAGGAATGGAAGCAGCGCCGGAGAGCTCTGCGCAAGGCTGAGAAGAACGTTGACCTGATGCGTGGCAATTATGTACATGGCCCCGATGGCCTCCGTAATTATCCACGTGTCGATCCCCCACCAGCCTGCTCCTATTATTCCCCTGAGTATTGACGGAATCCAAGCGCCGTAAGTACCCCACCGGCTCCTCGTAAGCGGCGTCTCAGGTATGCCATACCTCGCTCCCCCATGGGCTATTATAAGCATGGGCACTAGAACTATGAGGTTCCCGGCCAGCACAGCCACTATGCCCCAAAGCCAGTTCAGCCCAAAAGAGTAAGCCAAAGAAACAAGAGACCACGACTCGACCTCTATGGACATGCCAAACCATATGGAGAAAAAGGTGAGCGGGCCCCAGTTCCTGTTCTTAACGGGAGTTGGGTGGAAGTCCTCGTTCCAGAGATATTTTTCCTCGGGAAAGCCCCGCTTCAGCTCCACGTAGCCCTTGTCTGGATGATAATCGGTGATCGCAACCCTGTCTATTACCTCATCCTTTGAAACAGACACCTGGTCCGTCTTTTAACTCTACTTATATGGTTTTCGAGAAAAAATCGCAAAGATTTTACAAGTTCATGTAGAAACGCTTGGCGCCCTTCTTGAGCGATACCAAAGTACTAGTAAGACGGCGGCAACCGCCACAACCCCAACCGCGGCGTAAGGGGCGTAAACGGTCGCGGGAACCGAAACGATTTCAAGGTAGTTCCCGTTAGGTACGGCGTAGCCATAAACCTGTATTTGCGCAGAGGGGTCTTCCTTGTATGAGAGGCTGTAGGTTTGGCCGTTTATGGTGGCCTTAAGCAGGACGCTCTCGTTAGTCGGGTACTCCTTGGTGAAGGTGGTTATACCTGTGAAGGGATCATAGCGATGGTTCCACTCGGTTAGGGGCTGGCTGAACTCGGAGAAGTCGAGAAGTGCCTTGGCCTCGCCAAGGTGAAGCCCTTCGCCCATCATGATAGATCTCAGGGAACCGCTCGGCGTAAGGAAGCTCGGGAACTGCGGGTTGACGTTAAAGGGAAGTCCGTGGGAAATCACGTCCCAGTCACCTCTAACCGCGAAAGCCCTCCAGTTGGCGTTAACGATAAGCCTCGAGGAGTTCAGCTGCGTAACGTTGGCAACGTAGATAGTAAGGGTGAGGTTCTCAACCTCCTCGGCGTAGGTTTCGGTTCCCTTGTAAGTTGAAGTATAAGTTAGCGTGTAATTTATGAGAGAGGCGTTGGGATCTTGCGCCTTTATGCTTGCAATAAGTGGACCTGCGTTGCCAGGGCCTCCCTGGCTCGTTACCTCTTCAGAGCTGCTCTTACCGTTTAAAAGCTGGGAAAGGAACGTTTGCCTGGGTAAGTTAAGTTGAAGGACCTAACCACCGTGTAACTGACCTTCGCCGCGTTCTGCTTGGGATATATCACGGCGTTTAACGTAGCTCCAAGGGCTGGATAGACTCCAACGGAAGTCACAAGCAACAACATCACAGATAATATCATAACGCGGTTTTTCATAGTAAGTGATTAGGGGCCTCCGCTAATAAAGAACGCCAGTGAAACGAACTTTTCAGCAAGCGGGAACGCGCGTTCCTGCCCTTGCGGTCAAGGTGACGTCAAGGTGCTCGGGTACTCGGTCGGGTTGTAAACCGTGACGTTCTGACCCTGCTGGTTCGCGTATTGAACTTCGGTAACGGTGCCGTTATTGCTGTAGTACACCCTGTTTGCCACGATGTAACCGTGGATCTTGGCCTCAGATATGGGAGACAGCATGGAGTAGTTGACGGTCTGCCTGAGATCGCTCAAGCTACCTAAGTTCTCAACCACGTAAGCAGTAACCTGAGCCGCCCTATCGGCCGCCAGCACGCCGTGAAATACTCCAGGGTAGAAATGACTGTTCGATATACCCCTTATGATGACCCAGGGAACGCCATACTGCGCGTTCGCAAAGGCAAAGCCCCATCCCTCGTTCTCGCCTACGTCGGCTTGATAAAGGGCGTTCTGAAATGCGTTCAGAGAAATTGGATCGGTCCAAAAGCCCCCGGAGCTTATGACACCCACGACCACCTTTGCCTGGACGAGACCCGTGGAGTTCTCTCCGGTTATGTCGGCGATCGGCATAGCACCCAATGAGCTGTAGGAAGAGGCAAGGCGAACTAGGGGCGCCGACGCGGTCAGCGCGGCCACGTAGACGTAGCTCACGTCCTCGGTGCCCGGCCCATATCCGTATGAAGGGGCATTCGAGGGCACTGGCCCCACTTCCCCGTACCCCGTTACCACCGAGTTCCCAATTATGGAGGCATTTGTTACGATCATCTCATCACCGCCGTAATCTGTCATGTAGTTCCCATTGTGGAAGTGAACTGACCCCTTGTTTATGACGAAGGCCCCAACGACAACGTCGCCCGTGTTGATGTAGGGGTTCCTTGAGCCTCCTATGCCGCTCAGTATGGCAGCCGTGACGTTGAAGTACTGGTCCATCAAGAGCGCGGCCATCTCGGCAGACGAGTCCTTCTCTCCTGCCCTTACCTCAACCACCGGATGGCCCTTGACCGTGCCAACGTAATAGGTGAAGCCGTCTATGATGACCTCTCCCGTTACGTTCATCAGCGCCAAAACGGGCGCCTGTTCGTAGGCCGTTATGTCAACTATCCCAACCCTAGGGGTATCTAGCGCCTGAGACAGAGGCTGATCCGAAAGGGGAACGTACTTCAGCCGGTAGGAAAAGCGCCCGTAAAGCCCCTCAAGTGCCGAAAGCTTTGCACTTGATTGCGCGTACGAGACGTAGAAGTAAGCCATTCCCGCAAACCCCGCGATGGTAAGGATCAACAGCGCGGCAATAACCTTAGATACGCCTTTCATTACGCGCATATGCAAAAAACTCAGATGAATTTAAGCATATTTTGACATAGCTATGTAATAGGCCGGAACTTCGTCCCGTAGTATATGAGACCCTCCTCGCCGTCCTCGGAGATCTTCCTGAAAACGGCCTCTACCTCCATTCCCTCCTTTACCTCGCCAAAAACGTCGGTCAGTGTTCCAAGTACCCTTACTCCGTTCTCTAGCTCCACAACCACCACGTAATAGGGGACGTAGGCCTCGAAGCCCTTGGGAGGGCTGCGAAGAAGGGAGAAGCTCACCACCTTCCCCTTTCTCGGAAGCTGGACTACCTCAACGTCCTTGGAGTGGCACTTGGGGCACGAGCTTCTAGGAGGAAAGGACACCTCGCCGCAGCTCTTGCACCTTATTCCCTCAAGCCTGTAGTGCGCGCCTATGTTTCTCCAATACCTCGGTACGGTCATCTCAATCACCTCTTCCTCTTGAACACGCCGATCACGGCG
>DSEZ01000065.1 GCA_011055275.1 Thermoprotei archaeon
CATAACCGGCAGCTCTATTCCTTTCTCTTCTTCCCTATCTATAAGGGCACCGGGTGACCTCACAGCCCGTCCAAAAATTTTCACATGACCGTGGGTTATAAGCTGCCTTGCGGCATGATATGATATGCCACCTTTCTGCGCAACAAGAGATTGCAGCCGCCTATTCAGGATTGCCTCCACACCCATGGACAGCACGCTATCTGACGTTCCCTCCGGCGAGTCCAAGAACCCAAGTGCGTAGAGCCTCTTTATGAGTTCAGATTCCCTTGCTGCCCTGTCTTCAGGAGGCAACGCAAAGAATTCCCTCTCCATCCTCCTGTACTTCCTTGCGACGGCTTCCGCCACATAAAGTTCCTTCTTATTTCTAAGGCCATACTTTCCCATTAGCTGCATCTCGCTCTGCAAAGAGCTAAGCAGCCAAGGATTCGTGGGTCCCTTCCACTTCTTTCTCGGCCTTTTTATATCTCCCATCTAAGATCACGCACCTTGCTGCGAGCCCTGCGCGGCAGGGGCCGCTGCGGCAGCTTGCTTTAACTTACCCTTCGAGACGCCTACTGAGCGTCCAAACCTGCCGGTCACCCTAGTACGTTGTCCCCTAACTTTCAAGCCGAGCGAATGCCTGACCCCTCTCCAGCACTTTATCCTTTTCAGCAGTTCCACGTCTCCCCTAACGCCCATCAAAAGGTCTGATCCGATCAGGTGCATGTCCTCGCTTTCCAAAACATCTGATCTTCTGTTCTTAAACCAGAGCGGCAGTGACGCGTGCTTCTTATCCCTCAGGACCCTTTCTAAAGATTCAAGCTTCTCATCTTCGACCTCTCCCAACCTTAAGGAAGGATCTATGCCCAGCTGCTTGCTCAATGCCATAGCCAGATTAACTCCCACACCCCTGATGCGAGATATGGCATATGGTACTTTCACGTAACCAGGCAGGTCGAAGCCCACCATTCTCACTACGTGCTTGAAAGACGCCTCGCTCAAGCTGTTAACACCTTTGAAAGCATCCTAGAAGATACAGAATGGCCATATATAAGAATTCGCGAACTGTTAGCGCACTCTCTGACATGAGGCTGCACCTCGCCGGCCAATTGTTTTACGGCGATTATCCGTTCCCACGAAGCGGATGGAGACTTACGTCACCCCTTGAGCTTCCACTGAGTTAAGTAAACGCGATATAAAAAACCGCTTTTACAGCTTGATTCGCTTGAAAAAGCTTGAAGCGCTGGTGACCTAGATCAGGCTTAAACTGCTTACTCCGTTCACCTTCTTTATCTCGTAAATGAGGTCAGGCGGTATTTGGCCTTCCACAACTATGGTAAGCTTGGGATCCGGGTTGAGGTCAACGTCGTCGACGATCGCCTGCCTTATGCTAAGGTTACGGGAAGCAATTATCGAAGCGACTCCTGCAAGTATTCCGGGTTTTGTGGCATCTGAAGGCGTAATCTCAACCACGCTCCACCCTAGGTTCTTGGCCACCTTCTTTAAGCTGCTTCCGCTTGGCTCCAGCTGAGAGAAGATCTTCCCAAGAACTGGGTCGCTCTCTATCATCTTAACGGTAGACGACACGGTCCTTCTGTCAACGTGTGCTACAGCGGCTATCTTCGCCACGGGAATCTCTATCTCTCCACAATACACCCTTCCGTTCTTGACGCTTAACCCATATTGAATCAGAAGCTTGGCAACAGCCATCTTCTCCTCTCTACCCGAGAACTTGGACGAGACAAATTTCCACATATTGTAAATGTTATGGTGCCATAAAAACTTTTAACAGCTAAGCCCAATTCGGAACAATTCTACGCAAAACTTATGCGGGCTTAAAGGCGTTCAGGTACCGAAATGCTTATAAGCCTATATCACATATAGTGATAGACCGAAAATGTCCGAGAGGAGAAGGGATAAGGATTGGTTTGATGAATTGATGGACGAGTTCGAAAGGATCTCCGAGGAAACCGATGAAATTATCGATAGCATCTTTAATGATGCCAAAGGGCGGATCAGGAGGGAGGACTTCACGTTCGGCCCCTACATATACGGCTTCTCGGTCAGCGTCGGTCCCGATGGCAAGCCAGTCTTCAAGCAATGGGGTAACGTAAAGCCAAGCAGAAGAGGCCTACTTGAAACCAAGGCCATAGAGCCTTACTATGACATAATGGAAGACCAGAAGAACAACCAAATAAAGGTATACATCGAGATGCCGGGGGTCTCCAAGGACCAAATACACCTGTATGCAGATGATGCAGAACTCCACGTAACCGCAAAGGGAGAGCACAAAGAGTACGAAGCAGATATACCACTTGATCGCGAGGTCGACGTTTCAAGCGCCTCCGCCACTTACAACAACGGCGTGCTTGAGGTAACTCTCAAACCTAAGCAGCCGCTTCAAAAGAGCGGTAACGAAATAAAGATACAGTGAACACAAACTGCAAAAGTGAGCGAAGAAAACGTCATGGAAGCCTTCAACAATCGCACAAGGCGCAAAATAATTGAAATGCTGCTACAGCATTCCATGTACCAAACGCAGATCGTAAGGGAGCTGGGAATTAGAGAACAGGCAGTCGTAAGGCACTTGAGGGTGCTCGAAGAACTAGGGATGGTAACGTCATGGACGGAACAAAGCCCAAACGGACCTGCCAGGCGTTACTACTCCATCTCCGATAATTTCGCGTTCTTAAGGGAACTAAATCAAGAAGAGCTAGAAGACGATCTTTTCTCAATTTTTTTACGCGACTGCTTGACTGGGCCAGATGCGCTTAAGCGCGAGTTGGAGAGGTTAAAAAAATTAGAGAGACACATAAATAGGCTACTCGAAGCCCTAAACCGCTAGGGCCTCCTGCAGCTTATCGAGAAGCGTTTTCAAATCGCAGTCGCAGTGAAATAGGTGCGTGTTATTCAATGGATCGTCGGCCGCGCCGAAACCCTTCACCCCGTGAAACACCCTAGATAACAGCGTCGCGGTATATCCCTCTGCATATTCGGGAGATAACGCCAAGGAGATCGCAGGGCTGATCTTAATTGTTAGGTAATCAATGTTCCAAAATGGGGTTTTACGAGGCGAGAAGTGCCTAATTATCCTGCTTTTAATCCTTCCGCGTGCAGAACCAACGTAAACGTAACTGCCCGGATCCAACTTAAACACCTTTTTTCCCCTTGTAACAACTTGAAGCCCTTCTCCAAGCGAAAAAATGAGCAAATATGTGGACGCTAATTGAGGCAATTCGACGATTAAAGCATGCACTTATACCTATAAACAGAACGAAAAAGCACCATTTTCATTTTCAGAGGGATCAGAAAGATCTTCCAAGCGTGCACTCCAAAGGAATTTCATGCACCAAAAATCGAAATCGTAATGGTGAATTCGTTCTATGGAGAAGTCGTGGTAGGCCCCTGCATATGGCTTCCACGAAACGTCGACCCTGGATACGCGTGCCAGCCTAGGCCCTCTATTGACCTCATCAACGAACTTGGCTATGTCTTCACGCTCCCCTTCGACAAATATTGTAACGGATCCGTCTTCTTCATTTCTGGCAAAACCCATCAAAGAAAGGGTCGATGCCACCCTTTGCGCAAAAAAGCGAAAACCTACCCCTTGCACGACCCCATATACCCTTATGGTCGCTGCAGCCTTCATGCTTTTTCCACCAATTCTCCGCCCAAAGCCGATAATATGTTTTCTTCATCTGGTTCTCCCACAAGGGCCTCCTTAACCCCCTCCAGAAGCGTCCTCACTGGGATCACCTTGATCTTCCTTTTCTCAAGTACTTCCTGTATGCCGACGTCTCCAAAGTGCTCATAGTTGTACTCAGGTATTATGAGTTTTTTGGCATACTTATCCTGAAGGGCTGCCTCAATTTTTCCACTCCCCCTATAGTCAAGCCCACCAACGGGCCAGACCTCTCCCTTTGCGGTCACCGCTCCGGTTATTACAACGCTTGGATCCACTGGGACATTTATCAGCGCTGAAACCATAGCTATGCCTATGGCTAAGCCCGCCGAGGGGCCTGAAACCGGCGGCACCGTAGCGCCAAAACCTATGGGTTGTTTCTCCATACCCTTGGCGGGGGTCACGAGCTCAACGTAGACGTCGTAACTTTTGTACTTCCAAGAAGAGATTGAATTTATGTATATAAACGCGTCCTCAGCACTCGCCCTAATGCTTTCCCCCGCTTCGCTTCCTACCACGTAAACCTTGCCGCTACCGTTGGGATTAACGAGGACCTCTATGACGCTCACAAGCCCGCTCTGAGCGCTTTCTCCTAGGGCCACAAGACCATAAGACCTTCCGATCTCCGGCTTCTCGGCCCTTACAGTGGACTCTATCATCTGCCTTGCCTCTTCAATTCCTTCCTCCTGCGCGTTCTCAAGGGCCTTCTCAAAATGGTATATCCTAAGCGGGTAGCTCGATGGCGTTATGGATTCAAGCCTGCTTATTTCCCTTTCGCTTACCTCAAAGCCAAGCAGCTCTGAAGCGCGTTTTAAATCGGGGCCGAATATGTTCTTCACGTTGTTGAGCGCTTCCTCATCACCCCTCTTTGCAGCAGCTACTAATTCACTTATGGCCTCCAACTCCTTGGCCCGCAGCCTGTTGGCGTCATTAATTGTATCCTCGATCTTCCTGGGCGAAAGCGTCTTCTTGTCAAAGACGTCAAGTATCTGGTCCACCGTCAGGCCGGGGGCCAGCGCATCCTTATACTCCCTAAGATGTATCTCGATTATCTCCCTCTTCTCATCCCTGTTTTTGGGATATGGGAACTCGAAGTGCTTAGTGAACCTCTCCAAAAGCGCGGGGTCAAGGACATCCATCCTATTTGTGGTTCCAATCACCACGACGCCCGTAAGGGGGACGAATCCGTCCATCTCCGTTAGCAATTGCGAAACTATTCTGTCCATCACCGGGTCATGTGTACCTCTCTTCGGAGCTACCGAGTCCATCTCGTCAAAGAATATTATGGATGGAGCGTTCTTTCTGGCGTCATCGAATATATCCCTTATGGTCTTCTCGGGATCCCCATACATCCCCTGAATAATAGATGGACCGCTTATGTTGTAGAACCAAACGTCATTTTCACCGGCCAGCGCTTTCGCCATGAGGGTCTTACCGGTGCCTGGCGGCCCATAGAAGAGGTAGCCCTTTGGAGGTATGTAATTAGCCTTGAGTGCTAGGTCCGGGTTAAGGGCCAGCCCTATCTCCTTCATTATCTCGTCTTTCACCCCGTGAAGGCCGCCCACGTCCTTGTACCTTTCTTTAGGCCTGACCTTAATGACGGCCTTCTTGGCCGCTTCGGTCTTCTCGCCAGCGGTATAGGACTTTATCTTCCTCGCGGCTGCCCTAAAGTCCTCAAGAGTTATAAGCGAGGAAAGAGGGGGAAGCTCCTTAGGCCCATCTCCTTTAAGCTTCTGCAGGAAGCCCTCCTGAATTGGTGCTGACTTGGAGTTGACGACCACCTGAAAGGCATTGACGACATCAGCCGGAGTTATGGTACTAACCCCCAGGGCCCTTAGCGATTCCTCTAGGGCATTTATTATGGCCGCCGGAGATATCGATATGCCATAGCGCTCGCACTCCCTGCTAGCTATCTTCGTCAGCACGTCCTTACTCATAGACGTGTCGAGATCTATCACGCCGACTATTCCCCTTCTCCTCAGCGTCTCCGTAAGGCTTTCATACTCATTGGTAGCTATCAAGACGACCGTCCTGTAGTTTCTCTTCTGGAGCTCGTCGAACTTCTCCAGAAGCACCGTCTGAACCCTGGTCTCCTCCATGCCAACTTCTGAGGAGGATTGGAACTTCTTACCAAATGCCTGAAACTCATCTATAAACACGACACTTGCCTGCAGGAAAGCGGCGTCAAAGAACTGACTTAACCTCTGAGCGCTGCTCCCATACCACATGCTGTAAACCTCCTGTGGCCTCAGCGTTGGGTAATTTATGATAAGACCCTCTTTGAGTCCCTCTTCAAAAGCCTCTCTCTGAACGGCCTCACAGAAGTAGCTCTTGCCGGAGCCGCTCTCGCCCTTTATAATGAATATCTTAGGAGGAGGTATGGGAGAGGCCTTCCTCAGCTCCTTGCTCCTGAACACGTGATAGTGAACCCCTACCATGACCTTGGCTAGCTCCGATTCTCTCCCTATGACGTCTTCGCCCCTAACCGTGGGAAAGTCTGGCCTCTTTCTTATCTTTTTAGCCCTGGCTTCCACCATTTTCTTCCTTTCCTCGGGGCTCTTCTGCAGGAACCTGTAGAACCTGTACTGCCATGAAGTCATATAAAGCATTGGGGCAAAGATCGTTCTTGCCCATTTCCTCTTGTACCACCAGAGGTTCTCAAATTCCTGTTCATCATCGTAATCTTCGGCGCTCACCTAAGATCACCCATGTCACGTGAACTTCACCCCGAGCAAACCCATGCTCCAGTAAATTATCAGTAACGTGAACGCCACAAGCAATATAACCCCTATCCACCTCTTTCTGCTCGCCTCCTGCGACTTCTCTTTCCAGTAGGTGTCGCTTACGACAAAAGCATCAACGTAAATAAGTAAAGCGGATATGACCAAAAATATGGTCAGCGATACAACCGAGGGAAACTTAAACGAAAACGCAGAGGGCACAGGCTTGGCATCTGACAGCTCTGTAACGCTACTTGTGAACGTGTAAGCCGTGTAATTGCTTTGATAACTCTCGGTAACTATGGGAAGGAACCAAACACCGGTGGCGAGCACCACGGGTTTGCCAGCCAGGTGCGGATAGGCCGTGTAGTTCTGAGTGACTATACCGTACTGAAGGACGAAGGGAGCTTTAGATATGAATGTAACAGACAAATTATAGGTGCCTGGGCCGCTCGGAATCATGACGACCAGGCTGCTTCCCGCACTATTGAGCTGCGTGTAGTTCGATATTAGGTGAAGGTCATAAGTTTCGCTTAGGTTATAAGGCATCACAGTTGCCTGCAAGTCGTAAACAGGAGGAGTGAGGAACATCGCCACGTAATCGCCGTAGTTTAACTTCACGCTCGCGAAATTTATGTTTATGCTATTCTTAACTTTAAAGAGAGATGCAGCATTGGTAGTTGAAAGCGCTGCCGCTGCTTGTGAGCTCACGGCGAGCGCCACTAGAAGCATTATTGAAAGCGCTCTTGCCTTCGTCTTTAATCATGTATAATAAAAAAATCTTACTTAAGCTTATGCTGCCCCTCACTCAGGGAAAGGATCCCACCTGAGGTCGGGGTCTTCAACCATACCCTTCTTCGTTATCCCGTCCAGCAGTATCCTCTGCTCGTAGGCGGCCACGTTCTTCCTAGTAGATATAACGGCGTCTGGGTTAACTGAGACGCTATCGATACCCTGCTCGACTAGGAACTTAGTGAACTCCGGATATACGCTCGGGGCTTGCCCGCAAACGCTGACCGTCTTGCCATAGTGGTGAGCCACCTTTATTAGCTGCTTCACAGCTCTAAGGACAGCCAAGTTCCTTTCATCGAATATGTGCCCAACGGTTCCGTTGTCCCTGTCAGTTCCCAATATAAGCATGGTGAGGTCGTTAGAGCCAACGCTGAAACCATCTACGTACTGAGCGAACTTGTCCGCCAGTATGATGTTGCTTGGGATCTCCGCCATGAGCCATACCTTAAAGTCGGGCCCACGTCTCAGCCCTTGCTCGTCCATGATTTCAACGACCTTTCTGAGCTCGTCCACAGTTCTGGTGAAAGGTATCATAACCCAGAGGTTCTTAAGCCCGTATTCCTCCCTCACTTTCTTCACTGCCTGGACTTCAAGTTTGAAGCCCTCTATGTACTTGGGATCATAGTATCTGCTGGCTCCTCTCCAACCGAGCAACGGGGAAGGTTCCTGAGGCTCGAACTCTTCTCCCCCCTTGAGGTCCCTGTACTCGGAAGTCTTGAAGTCCGAGAACCTCAGCACGACCGGCCTGGGGTTGAAGGCCTGAGCAACCTTCCTGAAGCCCTCCGCAAGCCCATTCACGACCTTCTCGGGATGCCCCACCTTTATGAGGTAAAGCGGGTGCTCGCCAATATAAGATGCCCATATGAACTCCTCCCTCATGAGACCAACGCCATCAGCTGGAAGCTTGGAGACCTTGTCTGCAAGGTCAGGCTCCCCGAGGTTGACGTAGATCTTAGTACCGGTTATGGGATAGCTCTCAACCGCTGTCACAACTGCTCCTCCTTCGGCAGCCGTCGCGGCTGGAACCTGCTTTGTTGCCTCTTCAAGGATTCCCTCATACACAACGCCGTTGGTAGCGTCAACGGTTATATCTTGACCCGTTTTTAGAGCCTCAGTCGCTGCGGCTCCCCTGCTCGCCGTGCCCACTATGCAGGGTATGCCGAGCTCCCTCGACACTATGGCGGCGTGGCAGGTCATCCCACCGCTGTTGGTTACTATGGCCTTTGCCTTCTTCATGGCAGGAACCCAGTCAGGAGCGGTCATCTCGGTGACGAGAATCTCTCCATCCTGGAACTCGTCGATGTGCTTAACGTCAAGTATGACGTGCGCCTTTCCTGCGGCCAAGCCGGGCGAAGCCGGAAGCCCGCTCACCAGGACCTTCCTC
>DSEZ01000066.1 GCA_011055275.1 Thermoprotei archaeon
ACTCCATATGGCTCCGTTGAGCGCGGCGAACTTGTGATAAGTAGGAGGAACGCAGCGCGTCATGAAGTACTTTTGGATAATGTCAGGATACCTCTTAACCGCCTCGTCCATACTCATGAAGATAACGCCCTGCTTTGCCGCCTGATCTTTCATCCGCTCGTAGATCACCTCTGATTGATACATTATGCCGTTTCCAGCCAAGAAGTTCCTCTCGGCCTCGGGTATGCCTAAGGCATCAAACGTTTTCTTGAGGTCAGCGGGAAGATCGCTTAAGCTGCTGGCTTTTTCCACGCTGGGCTTAACGTAATAGGCGAGGTCATCAAGCTTCAGCCCACTGAGATCGACACCCCAGGTCGGCATAGGCTTGCTCTCAAATACCGAAAGGGAGTAAAGCCTCTTCTTCAACATCCAATCTGGCTCTCCTTTTTCTCTGGAGAGAGCCGTAACTACTTCCTCGTTAATGTGCTTTAGCTCAGTGATCCCTTCCAGCCTACTCGCCTCCCCATCTCGAATATCCTTCTCTTTCAATTATCCTGGCCAAGGTGATATCGCCCTCGTCAACTATTTTCCCGCCTTTCATGACGTAAACGACGTCAGGTTCAATGTAATTTAGCAGATCAAAGTGGTGCGTGATTATCAAAGCAGAATGCCCGTCTTCCACAAACCTCTTTATGGCATCCGCTACCACCCTTAAAGAATCAACGTCAAGGCCTGAATCCACCTCGTCGAGTATGGCGAGCTTCGGCTGAAGCATGAGCATCTGCAGCACCTCGGATTTCTTTCCCTCTCCCCCTGAAAATCCCTCATTGACCCCACGCTCCAAAAAAGTCTCAGGGAATGACAACATGCTGGCTGTTGCGGACAACTTCTTCCTGAAATCTATTATGGACGGCCTACCAGGACCACTCCAGCGAACCCTATACGCCTCCCATATCATATCCTTCAACGGGACCCCAGGTATCTCCACCTGCTTCTGAAATGCCATGAAAAGGCCCTTCTTCGCTCTCTCGTCAGCCCCTAAAGAAAGTAGGTCAATCCCGTCGAACTCGATTTTTCCAGATTTCACCACGAAGTCAGGGGAACCAGCTAAGGTCAGTGCAAGAGTAGACTTGCCCGATCCGTTTGGCCCCATTATAACGTGAACTCCGCCGTCCGGTAAAGAGAAAGTTACCCCATTGAGTATGTCCTTGCCATTTTTTGCTGAGACGGAAAGGTCTTCAACATCAAAGGTCATTTCAATCATTCAACGTATAACTCACGCTATTAAGTATAACGCTGTTATCCGCCAGAATCCTCCGCTAACTTTTCCACCCTAAGGATTATGCCGTTTACACCAGTCACCCTTACCCGATCGCCTTTTTTTATAACGTCAGAGGAAATCGCAGACCACTCCTCTGAGCTAACGATCACCGTGCCCTTTCCATCCCGGAAGTCCTCTGAAGCCCTTCCCGTGAGCCCGATCAGTCTCTCATTGTCAATGAGTTTAGGCTTAGCCCTCAACGCTTGCCTAACCTTATCGAGGTAGAAAACGGCAAACCCCAGCGCAGCCGCTAAAAACCCAAACTCCACTCCCGTTACGACGGTAAACGCCGGCTGACTTGAGAAGTACCCGGGTGCTGAAGGAGATTCGTGTACTGAAGGGATCACAACCTCGCCATATAGCATGAGGAGGGCAGCCAACGATATTATGACGCCTGATGCCGCAAATAACCCATGCCCAGCTTTGAGCTCCAGAAACATGAAAGCTCCCGCTATAGCAAAAAGAATTATGGCTATGGGTGACGCGCCAACTATCCCCATGCCATAAAGACCTAGGGCCAATGAAACGAGACCTACTACCGTCAATATTCCGGTGGGATGATAAAGATCAATAAGTATCGCGAAGAAACCCAAGTCGAGGAGCAACGCATCAAGCGTGCTGTTACTCAGATCGTATCTGAACTGATCCGCTAGGCTAGGTCCCACTATGTTAACGCTTGCCTGCGGGGGAATTATCCCCTCGGATTTCAGCATCGATATCAGCTGAGTTAAGTTGCTAGCGTAGCCATTCACAACATGTAAGGATATTGCTTGCTGCCATGTGTACGTCAACCCGCCTTCTGTTTTGTTGACGTTAGCCGAAACCATCATCCCTGCGGCCGTTCCATTGCGGCCATGCAGCGCGGCCTCTGATGACACCATTTCAGAATAGGCCCCCATTATCTTCTGAACAACGTAGGTTGGCTCCGGCGTGGAAAAGATCGGAGAAGCTCCCCCAAAGCTTGACCCATTTTGAAGGTATATGTAGTTAGCCGCTTCCGATATCAGGGAGCCAGCGCTAAAAACCCCTGGGGAAATTCCATAAACTATGAAAGTGCCATTATAGTTACTCTCGTAGTTATCAATGGCACTGATCATGTTAAGCATGTTAGATGAATCACCACCTGGGGTCGTGATCTCAAGGATGAAGTAGCGGTAGCCGCTAGCCTCAGCAACATTGATGTTGTTAATAAGGTAGTCCTGAGATGCAGGGTTTATTTCCATGTTCATGCTAATACCATACACCTGCTGCCCCACGCTCATAGCCGAGGCGGCAAAGCAAAACACGCCGAATAAGAGCATCATCGCCAAAACAAAAACGATCTTCACAATTGTAAAAACGCGCGCGTTTAAACGGATTTTCTGGAAATCAGACGCTTAAAATCACAGCTTTAGGCGAGGGCTCCTCCTCCAGCTCCGCATCCTTCTCGTGCGCCTCACTTTTCCTGCAGTTTTTTGCACGACCCATATGGGCACTGGTTCGGCTCTCCTGTTAGCCTTGGCCAGCCTTGCCTTCCTGGAGAAGGGTTTGCTCTTCGCCAAAGGGCTCACCACGGCCAGCGCTTATCCAAAGAGGGCCCCTAATCCCTCTGCAGCCTCTTCCTCTTCCTTCTCTTCTTCCTTTGGCTCTTCCTTCTTCTCCGCTGGCTTAGCTGCCTCTTCAACTTTAGGTTGTGGCGCAACTGCAGCTGGTGCTGCTGCAACCGCAGTGGCATTCTTGAGCACTTCATCGATGTTTATATTTTTAAGGGCTGCAACTGTCGCCTTAACCCTTACGTCGTCAGCCTGTATGCCAGCCGCTTCCAGCACCTTTTTCAAATTGTCCTCGGTAACCTCCTTACCTGCCTGATGGATCAATAGAGACGCATATACATACTCCATGGTTAAGTCACTGGAAAATAGGACGTCACTATTAAAGTTTAATGGATACAGCTATGGACGTCATCCCAAATCATGATGGAAAACAGGCCTTTATCAGGTAACCTTTCACGCGGAACACTAACCAAGAGAACACAAAGAGCAAGATTAAGACATCGCACTTGGCTGGTAATCCGGCACAACGCACTTAATCATTGCATCAAAATCATCGCATGTGGGCATCGCCGCGGCAAGGCCCGCATGCCATCCTCATCTTTTTCCTTCCTTAATTTTGGGTAGCTTCTGCTCACGCGGTAGCCGCATGATAAACAGGTCGTAACGGCCCTCCCACGTCTTAACCTTACCCGCGATGTAACAGAGGGAACCAAGACGGAGCCGCACTCAGGGCACACTTCGCGCCTAAGATAATATGGCCTTTGAATGTTGAACCTATCACAGAGCAGCAAGGCCTTCTGAGCGTACTCCTTAGAATTGGGCTTTTTCGCATTTTTTTCTGCCAAGCTCAGGTAATAGGTGACAACGCTTAGGACTTCAGCCTCTTTTTTGCCCATCGTCAAAAAGTGATGGCAACTCTCTTTAAAGGTTAGTTGTCAGCTCCCTTAGGAGCTAGTCGAGGCAGCTCACACCAACACGCATTTATGCGAGGAGGCCTTACTATGGGTTGAGGGGTCTATTTGTTACTATCGAGGGCATTGACGGCTGCGGAAAGACCACGCAGGCGAGACTACTTCATAAGAGGCTACTTCGCGACGGAATCGATACAGTACTAACACATGAACCAACAGATGGCCAGATAGGGAAGCTGATACAAAAACTGCTCAAAGGACAAGGGGAAGTTCCAGCGAAGCTCCTAGCGCTGCTCTTCGCTGCGGACCGCTATGATCACGTTGAAAAGCTCATAAGACCAGCGCTACAGTCAGGCAAAATAGTGATATGTGACCGCTACTATCACTCAAGCATAGCGTATCAGAGCTCCATGGGGGTCGACGAGGCCTACGTGAAGTGCATCAACGACTTCGCTGTAAAGCCCGACCTAGCCATACTCCTTAGGATTAGCGCTAAGACGGCAACGGCACGCGTAACCAAAAGAAAACATGTTCAATATACCGAGCAGGAAACCCTTCAGACTCGCGTTCAGCAAAAATATGAGCAACTCTGTCGCGAAGGTGAGCTAATCCCCATAGATGCAGAGGGAAACCGCGCGGACGTCCAACGGAAAATATGGGCCCTTGTATCCGAAAAGCTCTCTGAAAGGCACGTTCACTATGAAAGGTCTGCTCCTTGAAGTCGTGCAGCGCTTGCTTAACCTGTATTATCAACTGAGCTTACGCAACTTTTTTATGTCCAGGGTACTGTTGATAACATATGGAAAACAGCGATCAGGAGAAGGCGTTATCATGGATAAAGAAAAGAATTGAGGAGCTCGACGAGGAATTAGCGGCGCTTAAAGCACTGGTGAGCGTAATGGAAAGCAACAGGACCCCGAAAGCAGAAGGCGTCCAAGTGGAGACCGAGGAGCCCAAGCAAGGCTCGGTCGAAGTCAGCGAAAAAACACCTCCCAAGGAAGCGAGGCCAGAACCCGTGCCGCAACCTGCGAAAGAAGAGGTCAGCGAGGTACCAACGGCACAAATATCCATAGGCGACAGGAAGGTTGCGGCCATATTCCAGCACGATAACGAAATGAAGATAGATCTGTTGGTAGCCCTTAAGCCCGATATCCCTCCTTTTAAGTCGTTCTTCCTGGATAAAGTTCTGGGGGACTACGAGAAGAGGGATAAGCAAAGAGAACAGGAGGGACAACTACCTGCTGGAGGCGCTTTAACTTACGAGGTACTCACCGATAACGAGAACAACATAACGCAGATAAAAATCAAAAACATAAACGATCAGAGAAGAACAAGGGAGATCATATCCACGATACGCTGGACCATCGCAAGAATGATGGAAAAGGAAAACCGCCGACCTTCACATCCGAGGGGTAATCGAGCTCACGCTTTCCATAGCTACTAGGAACATCAGCGGCATTATCACAAAGCTCGTAACTAAGATAAGCGCCGTTGGATTAAGTCCAAAGAACCCTCCGCCGATAGTTGCCGCGATCATGCCCATAGTCAATATCGTAATCGGAAGTATGACGAACAGGGATATCACGCTTTCAGTCAACGCTCCTAGGTTTTCAAGGAACTTATCGATCGTAAGGCGCTTCTGGTTCATTATGTTCTCCCTTTCGTGATTTATGAAGGGCCTGAGATCCACACTGCTCTTCGTGCTCAGCACAAAGCTAGATAAGAAATTGGAAAGCTCGTCTGATGGGCTTCTTTTGGCTGCGTTCATTATTGCATCAGATGGGGATATTCCTAGGAGGTCTATCTCTTTCCTTATCTCGTTAATCTCGTCTATCCATATGCCATATATGTGCCTGTCCTTAAAGGAATTTATGAGCTCTTTCAACGGTGCCCCTGCTTCTATGTAGCTCGCGAACCTCTCCACAATGAAGGGCAGCACTGCCTCCAACTCTACTTTTCTTGACGATTTCTTAGACGATACGTAATAAAGGGGAGCTCCGAGTCCCAGCGAGAATCCTATAAGCCCTGTCGACGTTCCAAGCACCAAAGCGCTGACCAAATTACGGGTGATTGAAAAGAAGACCGCGAAGCCCGTGAAGAAACCTCCCACGGTTCCAACGAACATAAGTACCGACCAAAAGGCCATGAAATCCTGCTCATCAACGTAGATACCGGCCTTCTTGAGCTCGGGCACATACTCACGCACCAACGACGATAAGATCGAGAGAAAACCCATGTTCCGCCTGCTCCAAGCGCCAGCGCTCACTAAGGACTTGTTCTTTATGATAATTTCCTCACGGGTAGGCTCCTCTTCCAAGGAACCTCCTTCTAGCCGCTCGGCCTCGTCCGGAGGGACCTTGCCTGAAGACGCCTCAGATGGGGTGCGAACCTCTCCTATCTGAATTGTAACGTTAACCTTCTTTTTGAATAAGTCTTTAAGTTTCACTGGGAACGCCCCGACTGATTCGATAACCTTGCCTTGATGACTATTTCCTTTTTGTTTGCATAATAATCGCGCATAACCGATATGACATCCATTCTGGTATTTCTGTGGGTCCTAGCCATCCACTTGAGTATCTCAGCCTTGTCATCTACCTCGAGGTAAATCTCCTTTAACGGCCTCTTAGTAGACGAAGATATAGATTCCATTACCACGCTGTTACCATACTCGACTATATCCTTAGACGGATTCCAGGTCGCGTAGTTCTGATAAAGAACTCTGTTTGTTGCCAAGTCATAGCTTGTTATCTCGTCTATGGAACTTACCCTTCTAACGAAGCCAGAGTGGGTCGATATGCGGCTTATGTGCACTACAGCGGACACGGCAGGGATAAGCGATGGAGACACTGATATGGGGGGACTTATCAACCTGTTTATCATAGAATCCACGCTGTCGGCGTGAATTGTGGTTAGCCCACCGTGACCGGTCATTATAGACTGGAAGAACACAACGGCCTCCTCCCCCCTTATCTCGCCAACGACTATGTAGTCTGGTCTCTGCCTTAAGCTCGCCTTAAGCAACTCAAAAAGGGTTATGCTTGATTGCTCTCCCTCTATGCCCTTGCTGTGCAGAGATACCCAGTTCTCCCTTTCAAGCCTGAGCTCCGGTGTCTCCTCTATGGTAACTATCCTTTCCTGTGGGTCGATCAAGTCTATTATGGCATTCAAGAGCGTGGTTTTTCCGGCCCCCGTAGACCCTATCACAACGACGGATTTCTTTGATTCCAGTAGCTCCCATATGTAGGCCGCTTCCTTGGGCTCGAGGACTTTATTCGATATAAGGTCAATTATGGTAAGAGGCTCTGGCCTAAAGTTCCTTATGGTGAAAGTAGAACCGCTTCCAGATACCTCCTTCTTGTATGTTATTAGCACCCTACTGCCATTCGGCAACATACCATCCACTATCGGCTTAGCCAAGGAGATATCCCTGTTCGCCATAAAGGCAAGCCTTTCAACCATGGCATCCAACTCCTCTTCTGAATTAAATATGACGTTTGTTTCAAGCTCCCCATATCTCCTGTGAACCACGAAGACGGGAATCGCTGTCCCGTTGCAAACTACGTCCTCGACGTTAACATCCCTGATCAATGGCGTTATCTTTCCATAATCTATAAGATCTCTGGTTAGGTAGTAGTAATACTTTTGAAGAACGTTGCCAGGCACGCTGATCTTGTTGCGCTTTATAACGTGCAGTACAGCAGTCTTCAGCAGTTCAACTGCTTTCTCTCTATCTAGGCTTATTGCTTCAAGCGGAACAACCCACTCCTCCAGAAGATACTGCTTTATTATGCCTATCTTTTTCACGTCTTCCTCGCTCAGCCTGGGTTCAACAACCTCATAAACCAGGGCGTTTGTTGAGGTCTCTCTGCGTATCCCAGCGTAACAGTAAGGGGCCTCGACAGGATACATCTCGATATAACTCTTGGAGGCCGTAGCAGACATACGGTGCATATTATGCAGTAGTATTTAAATTATGGCTCAAACACTTTCAAACAAGACCACAGGAATCATGCGATAAGGAACTATTTCGTCTCACCAAATGGTCATATCTTCTCCTAGATGATTAAGAATTGAGCGGCATATAAGGACCACATCCAGGCCCTTATCCAAAAGAATCAATGCGCGCTACGCATCGTGGCTTCGTTGGATGGATCTATAGACGCCAAGAGCTCTTGCCTTAAACAAAGAATTGGCCTCCATGTAAGGCCTAGCCTTACCTATCGAAGAAACGGAAACCAACGTCATATAGGTACCCGGACCGTTCGTGAACAATAAAACGTAAAACAAAGTAACTATTACTATGAGATTTTTTTCAGCTGGCTTTGGTACATTTCCACCAGCTCATCGGTCGTGGTTGCATCCTCAGGAGCTTTATCTGTTCTCCACTTTCCCGTAGTGCGCGGAAACCTTATTGCGAGCCCCGCTCCTTCCTTGATCCTTCCATAAGCGGCAGTATGGATTGGACTAAGCGTTATCTCGGCCCCCTTTACCTCTATGACGTACTTTGGCTCAAACCAAACATCAGGCTGAAGCAGGCTTTCGACGCGCGCCGGCTTGCGTTCTACCCTTGCATCACCGAGCTTCTGGGGCAACGAGAAAAGTTCCTCATCCGAAAAGCCGCTGCCCAGCTTGCAGACAGTGCAGAATTCGTCCTTGGCCTTATCATATGCTGCAAGTAACAGCGCTCCATAAGTCCCTGCGCGCTTTCCCCTCCCATTGAACGCGCCAACTATCACCAGGTCTACCGTATCTGCCAGCTCGCTCTTGTAATCGCGCTTGTACTTTATCCAAAGCCACCCTCTGGCGCCAGCTTGGTATACCGATGCATCGCTGATATCCTTAGCCATAACCCCTTCGCATCCATCGCTTATCGCCTCTTCAAAAAAAGACTCAAATGTACTAAGATCGGATACCAAAGTCCTCGTTGCCAGCTTTACTGACCCAGACGTATCGACCACACTCTCAAGTGCCTTCCTGCGCTGAACGTATGGAACCTGTGTGAGGTCATTGCCATTTAAGTACATGACGTCAAAGAGAAATATGTTAGTAGGGATCTCCTCCAGTGCCTCCTCAACACCGTACTTCCTTCTTCTGTGCATAAGTAATTGAAACGGCATCAATTCTCCAGTGTTGGGATCAACGCCAACTATCTCGCCTTCGACTATCGCCTCCGATGCCTTAACATGCTTCGCGATGGAGGAGATAACGTCGGGAAACTGAGAAGTGATCTTCTCCAGCCTGCGGCTAAATAACTCGACGTTCCCATGGGTTATGTGCGCCTGGCATCTCTCCCCGTCGTACTTATACTCAAGCGCGGCCTTTCCACTGAGCTTTGCAAGAACCTCTTCTGGGCTCTTAAGGCGTTCAGCGAGCATTGGCCGAATCGGCTTTCCGGGCGTAGGCTTTATCATCTTGATGCCTTCCAATCCGCTCTCAGCAAGGCTCTCGGCCACCTGTCCTATGTCACTGGTCAAGTTATACGCCCTTTCTATAAGGGACCTATCTCCTCCAGCATAGATCTCCGCAAGCGCATCCAAGATGGTCATATCCGCAACTCCAAGCCTCAGCTTTCCCATGACCGTTCTGACCAAGTATTTGGCCCCTACAGGAGTGAGACCACCAAAAATACCCGAAAGCCATCCCATTTTCTCATCCTGTGAGCCGCCGCCAGCTGAGCGAGCTATTTTATCCAGCGTTAAGTACACGTCTTTTACTGTAGGCGGCTGCGGTTGAACGAGCTGCTGTATTGCCTTTGCCTTAAAGATCTGCTCAGCTACCAGCCCAAGATCTCCGGTCTTCTTGTAAAGCGTCTCAACTTCTTTCAGAGGTACTCCGACGGACTTGGCCAACGCCCTCTCAACAAGTTTCTCACCAAGTCCTATCTCAATTCCGACGAAGTCGGGATACAACTTTCCCAGCGTTAGATAAGCCAACGGACCAACCTCATCCTTGCTGGCCCTCTTGAGCATGTCAACCAAAATGGAGGTTATCTCAAGCCTTTTAGTGGTTGACTCGATCTTCGAGTAAAAACTCGCCACTTCTGAGTACAGCATCGCGCGTTAATTGCGACATAGACTTTTAACCTTATGGGGATGGCATCCCCCTTCCCTTTTGCAGGCCTAATCAAGAAGCAAAACGTGGGAATGAAATCCATTGAGCACCTTGAGGCTTATTCGTCCTTTGCGATGCTTTTCACTCGCTAAGCTTAATTGTGCCCGTCCAAGTCTAAAAGAGAATGTCTCTATGGAAAGACATAGTCACGACCATGAAGCTGGTAAGAAAGCCTACTCGCAAGGAGTTCTGGTTATCCACGAGAATAACGTTCATAGGACTTCTTGCAATCGGAGTTTTGGCTTTCTTAATTCACATCCTTATGGCCGCGCTTCCACTTTAGGTGATGTTAATGCCGTTTAATTACGCGATTAAGGTAGCCCGCGGCAAAGAATACGAGGCAGTAGACGAACTCGCCCAAAAAGCCAAGGAGATGAACTCCGCTGAAGCATCGCAAATTCAATCCATAACAAGCATCCCATCTTTAAGGGGATATCTTATTGTCGAGGCCGTTAACTTCGCCGCTGTAGATAGACTCATTGATGGAAGTAGATACGTAAGAGGAAGAATCAAAGGTCTCGTGAAAGATGATGAGCTGCAAAAGATGCTAGTTCCTGCCCCCGTAATCGATCAAATCAAGGAGGGATATCTCGTTGAGGTAACCGGTGGTCTTCTCAAGGGTATGAGGGGAAAAATTGAATTCATAAACAAGGCAAAGGGCGAGGTTGGAATCAGCTTGATTGGCACCCCAAATGTGATGCCAGTCGTGGTTTCCGCGGATTCCTTAAAGGTAATCTCATCTGAGGCTGTAAAGGAAAGCGAGGGTGTTCAAAATGGCTAAGAAGGTTTTCAAGTTCAGAGTCGACGCGGGAAAGGCAACTCCAGGCCCTCCCATAGGGCAGGCGTTGGGACCGACCGGCGTAAAAACACCACAGGTGGTAGCGAAGATCAATGAGTTGACCAAGCAGTACAGCGGGATGAAGGTTCCAGTCAAAGTGATAATAGATATGAGTACCAAGGACTTTGAAGTAGAAGTAGGGCAGCCATCGGTATCATCCCTTCTGCTTCACGAGATAGGCAAGAGCAGTGGCGTTGGGAAGCCCGGAGTAGCAGGGGAAGCAACGGCAGGTGACATAAGTATGGAGGCAATTGTTAAAATCGCTGAGCAAAAGGCGAAGTCGCTCACCGCTTCGAGCTTCAAAGCTGCGGTAAAGACCGTTTTAGGGGTAGCCGCGTCCGTAGGCCTCACCGTCGAGGGAAAGAAACCAAAGGAGATAATTTCAGATCTTGACTCTGGCAAATATGATCAGCTTTTAAGCAAAGGCGAGATAGAGCTTGAAGCAGAGAGGGCGAAGTGGTGATGCCTATACCTACTTTAGAGGAACTTACTGAGGCCGTCAAGAAGGCAAGAGCGGAGTCTAAGCCAAGAAACTTCAAGCAAAGCTTTGAGCTTGTCGTTAAATTACCTCACTTCGATTCCAGAAAGCCAGAGTACAAGCAGAATAAATCGGTAATTCTTCCTCATCCACTTAAGTCTACTGAGGTCGCGGTCTTCGCGGTTGGGGAAAGGCGCGCTATGGCCGAAAAAGCAGGCGCCGCCTTCACCATGGGAAGGGATGAGCTTGCAGCTTTGGCGTCTGACAAAAAAGCCGCGAGAAAAGTTGCGAAAAGCTATGATTATTACCTTGCCGACCCCGAACTCATGCCTCTGGTCGGTAGAGTGCTTGGCCCGTTCCTCGGCCCTAGAGGGAAAATGCCGGATCCAATACCCCCGAATGCAGATATGACAAACCTAATAGAGAGAGCAAAAAGGACGGCCAAGGTACGCATGAGAGAACAGCCATATTTCTCCGTTAAGATAGGTGAAGAGGACCTAAGCGATAAGGACGTCGCGGAAAACGCCCTTGCGGTCTTAAACGAGGTAGGAAGGGAATTCAAGAACCCCTCGGTTGAGATCGGATCTGTTATAATAAAGCTTACCATGGGTAAGCCCATAAGCTTAAGTGGTTAAAAATGCCATCACAACAAATCTTACTTAAAAAGCAAAAAATAGCATCCGAGTTAGCAGAAAAAATAAGGAAATACAACTCGGTCATGATAATAGGGATACAGGGAGCAAACGATAAGATGCTCGCAGAATTGAGGTCACGCCTAAGAGGCTTGGCAGAAGTAAAAGTTGCCAAAAACAGCACTGTAGTAAGGGCCCTCACTTCTCTCAAAAACGATAGACCCGATATAGAGAAGCTGGCAGCCCTTGCGACGGGAACTAATGCCTTAATAATTTCCAACACATCTCCGTTTATCCTTTCAACGATAATTGATGAGATAAGAGATTCAGATTGGATAAAGCCAGGAATGCCATCGCCAATCGATGTCGTGATACCCGCTGGTGACCTCGGCCTACCGCCTGGAGGACCTGCAAGCGTGTTAACCGACATGGGAGCAAAGATAAAGATAGTCAAGGGTATGATAAGACTCGACGAGGACTTCACGCTAATCCACGTGAAAGAGAAGCCCAGCACCGCAGTTGCCTCTCTCTTGATGGCCCTCGATATAAAGCCGATACCTCTAAGCTTCCAAATAAAGGGAGCGTGGGATGGAGTGTTCATACCAGGAGAACAACTCCATATAAGCATCGAGCAGTACGAAAAAGACCTCGTAAGCGCAAAGCTCAACGCGTTAGCAGTGGCTGTC
>DSEZ01000067.1 GCA_011055275.1 Thermoprotei archaeon
ATAAGCTTCAGATCCGATGACAGGCGGGCCCTGAGACCGCTAAAGGAGGCCCTCGAGAGACAGCTGATAAGGGCTGCCGCCAGATCGATACTTCAGGGGAGGTTGAGGGAAGGCGAGCTCGAGTTCGAGCTTCACAAGCAGGCTGCTTACGCTCAAAGGGCGAGCTTCGTGACAGAGGAAGGCGAATCGCCTCTCGGCCCCATAAAGGTCACCGTAAGGGGAGATGCCTCTGAGCTGAATGAACTGTTATCCTATCTAACCGGTCCCTCTAAGCGAGCCTCCGCGAACTTGCCCAAGGCCTTAGCTATGGCACGCGCCTGCCTAAGCTGCTCGGGATAGTCAGAAACTATGAGCGAGCGCGCTATTATTTCCCTTGTTTTTTCCGATGGCATCCCGTAGGCCGCGAAGAAGAACTCTCCAGGGTCTCCTTTTTCAAAATTTGATAGCTCGCTTAGCCTTTTCCACCTGCCCTCCCAATCATCGAAGTGCCTCTCGAGGGCAGAATAGACGGCCAGCATATCAGGCAACCTTCTTTGAAAAACTATCACGGGCATGCCGGTCTGGGCAAAGACCTCCCTCGGATCTACGTAGTTAAACCCGGCGTGAACTACTCCATCCATCATAAGGAAGTTACCCTTACCGGCCCGACCTATTGACTCGATGATCATCTGCGTTCCATCGCTCCCGTCAACGGTCATGAAAACCGGTGTTAGCCCCACGATCTCGAAGGCGGAGAACTGGGCGATTACCAGCAATGCCCTTGTACCTTTTCTACCTTTCTTGTTGGGGTTAAAATATCCATCGCCCAAGGCCAGGCTCAGCCGAAGCTCCCTCAAGCGAGGTAGCTCCCCCTTACCATGTTAACTATGTCGCCTAGCTGGGGATCGTCGGCCAGTGATTGAAGGACCCTTTTTGGTTCCGTCTTAAGTTGTATGTGCTTTGTTCTTCCCCCTCTGCCCTCGCTGATCAGGTTTGCTGATATGAGGTTGGACATTTCCAGGAAGTTGACGAGCTCCGTCAGCCTGCGCTCGGTAAGTGACTGACCCTTTATCTCGTCCATTATGCCGTCATAACCCGCGTATAGCTCGCCGCTGGTGAGCTTTTCTTTTCCTTTCAGCTTGCTCATGGCAAGAACCAAGAGGAGCACCTTTGAGTCGAAGGTAAGGGATTTTATGGCGTCGATTATCCTATCGTTATCAAGCGACTCCCTGGCCTCTTCAACGTCTTCCTTGGTCACGCGATCCTTTCCCTTCCTTTCGGCTATTTCCCCCGCTCTTCTAAGAAGGTCTAGCGACCTCCTTGCGTCACCGTGCTCTCTGGCCCCTATGGCCGCGCAGTACGGAATTACGTCCTTGTCTAGTACATCTGGAAGAAAGGCCATGGTTGCCCTTTGAGATAGGATATCTTGAAGCTCCTCGGCCTTGTATTGAGGGAAGAATATCTGTTCATCATCGAGGGAGCTCTTTATCCTCGGGTCCAAGTTGTCGCTTAGTTGTATGTCGTTCGTTATGCCTATAAGAGACATCTGTGATGGTCCTATTTCCTCGTTCATCCTAGTTATCTGGTAGAGGAAAGAATCTCCTATCTTCTTTATCATAGAATCTATCTCGTCCAATATAACTATGTATATTATACTCTTGTTTTTTAAAGCATTTATCACCCTGGCTCTCAGCTCGGCCACGGATAGCCCAGTAAAGGGTACTTTCAGGTTTATGCCTGCGGCCATCTCGGCCAGCACCCTGTAGCTAGTGTCGTTTTCCCTCGTGTTGATCAGCTTAACAGCGATGGGAGTAGGGGTCTTGATCTTACTCGCGTGCTCTATGAGCGCGCTTGTGACGTACTTAGCGACGGCCGTCTTTCCAGTACCCGTCATGCCGAAGGCAAATATGTTCGAAGGGCGCGCGCCGCTTAGGGCTGCGGCCAATATCATACCCATGCCATTTATCATCTCTTCCCTGTGGGGTAGTTCCCTAGGTATGTAGTCCGGCCTCAAATATGAGCGATCAACAAATATCCTTGACTTGGTTGCCTTATTGAATATGTCGCTCAAGTCCATTTGAGGCATCGCCGGGCTTAACCCGATCTATGCTTCTAAGCCGGGCTTTTAACCTTAACACTAAAAATTATGCTACCTAATTAGGCATCGCGACCTGAAAAGTATACCCTCATCCAGTTGGTGTTCGTCCCATAATTTCTACGGTGTGATCACGTGAGCGTTAAACAAGGGCAAGTTGAATGACCAGAAGAATTAAGCGTTAATACTCCCGCTCGATCTAAAATATGACATATGGACTGATCGCAGGAATTGCCTTACTGGCCTTGGGGATCGTGCTGTTGTTGGTGGCACGTTTAGGGAAGGAGACAAAAGCCGATCAGCCAAGCTCTCGTGAGAGCAAGTGGGACGGAGGAGCTGTCATCCTCATAGGGCCGATTCCAATAGTGATAGGTAAGAACGTCCGGGTGGCCAAGGAGCTGCTGTTGCTGGCCTTGGCTGTATTCATCGCGATGCTCCTGCTTTACGTATTCGTGAGGTGATTCTGATGGAAAGAACTGCGCTCAAGGTCTTTGGGATTTTTCTTATTATGGTTGGCCTTTTCCTGATAATTACATCGCTTCTTCAGTTCATACCTGCAAGCCCGCTTAGTGGCGGCGTTGTTGTGCTCATTGGCCCCCTTCCCTTGTCCTTTGGTTTTGGCCCATATGGCCTGCAGATGTTGGTGGTCGCCCTTTCCCTAGCGCTTTTCATGATGGCAATTCTCTTTATCTTGTTTGCCTGGAGTAGAAGAAGCGTCCAATGGAGTTGAAGTGGGGCTAGCCGGACTTTCACCAAAGGTTTTGAACCGGCGACCAACGGGTCG